>NZ_JBEYWC010000009.1:0-219003 GCF_040704505.1 Streptomyces sp. NPDC047002 | reverse complement strand
GCAGGCGTGCGGGCTCGGCCGACCGGCGGGTCGCCGCCTCGGTCTGACGCCGCGCGCCGGGGCCACCGTCGCCCCGCGGCCCACCCCCCGGCCGTGGGCGCCCTCGACGGGCCCGGCGCCCGCGGTCAGGCGGCGGCCGCCTCCTCGTACGCCCGCCGGAGCCGCTCGACGCCCTCCGTGATCTCCGCGGTGCTCGACACGCCGGCGAAGCTGAGGCGGACGTGCGGGCCCGGCGGCTCCGTGCCGAAGTACGGGCGGCCGGGCGCGACGGCGACGCCCGCGCGCAGGGCGGCCGCTGCGAGGTCCTCCTCGGCGGTGCCCGCGGGCAGGCCGAGCCACAGGTGGTAGCCGCCGCACGGCACGTGCGGGAGCGCGAGTCCCGGCAGCTCCCTGCGCAGCGCCGCGGCCAGCGCCTGGCGGCGGGCGGCGAGTTCGGCGGCGACCGCCTTGAGGTGGCGGTGGAAGGCGGCGGCGCCGACGAGTTCGAGCGCCGCCTCCTGGAGCGGCCGCGGCACGAAGAAGGTGTCGACGACATGGAGGGCGCGCAGCCGCTCGCGCGCGGGCCCCCTGGCGGCGAGCGCCGCCACCCGCATGCTCGGCGAGGTGGCCTTCGTCAGAGAGTTGACGTGGACGACGACGCCGTCCGGGTCGTCGGCGGCGAGCGGGCGCGGCAGCGGGCCCGCGTCCCGGTGGGCGAGGCGGCGTACGAAGTCGTCCTCGACGACGAAGGCACCGTGCTCGCGCGCGACCCGCACCACCTCGGGGCGGCGGGCGGCGGAGAGCACCGCGCCCGTCGGGTTCTGGAACAGCGGCTGGCACACCAGCACCCGCGCGCCGCTGGCCCGGAACGCGTCGGCGAGCAGGTCGGGCCGCAGCCCCTCGGCGTCGACCGGCACCGGTACGGGCCGCAGCCCCGAGGCGCGGGCGGCGGCCAGCAGCCCCGGGTAGGTCGGGGACTCCACGAGGACGGGCGCGCCGGGCGGCGCGAGCGCCCGAAGCGCGGTGGTCAGCGCGGCCTGGCCGCCGGCGGTGACCAGCACGTCGGCGGCGGTCCAGGTGTCGCCGACGCCGCGGGCGAACCACTCGCGCAGCTCGGGCAGCCCGTCGGCCGGGGGCCTGCCCCAGGCTCCGGGGCGGCGGCCCGCGCGGGCGAGCGCGGCGGCCAGCGCCTGCTCGGGCTGGAGCGAGGGGTGCAGATAGCCGCTGTTGAACTCGATCACGCCGGGCGGCGGAGCGGCGAGCGTGGCCAGCACGCCCGAGGCGTCGACGGCGCGCGGCACGCCGTCCGCCGCGGCGTCGGCGCTGAGCGCGACCTCCTGCCATGAGGTGTCGCCCGGGCGCGGCGGTGCGGCCCGGCCCGGTGCGCGGAAGGCGCCCGCACCGGGCCGGGTGACGACAAGGCCCTCGGCGACCAGCCGGGCGAGCGCGCGGGAGACCGTGACGGGTGAGACGCGGTGGCGTTCCACCAGCTCCCTGCTGGACGGCAGCTTTCCCCCGATAGGATAGCGGTCGAGCTCCCGCCTGAGCGCAGCGGCCAGGGAATCCACGCTGCTGGGCTCGGCCGCTGCCGCACTGCTACGCTCATACATGACAGTAGAGAATAGCGCTATTGCCACGGCTCCGATATCGGTACGCGGCGGACTCCTCCAGGCGGCCGCCGGTGTCGCGACCTTCTCCCTCACCCTCCCGTCCACCGCCTGGGGCCTGGAGAGCTTCGGCCCCTGGACGCTCGCCGCGCTGCGGACGGTCCTCGCCGCGCTGATCGCGCTCGCCTTCCTCGCGGGGCGCAGGGTGCCGCTGCCCGTACGGCGGCACTGGGCGCCGCTCGCGGTGGTGGCGGGCGGCACGGTCATCGGCTTCCCGCTGCTCACCACGCTCGCGCTCGGCACGTCGAGCACCTCGCACGCGGCCGTGGTGGTGGGGCTGCTGCCACTGACGACCGCCGTGTACGGGGCGGTGCGCGGGCACCGCTCCCCCTCGCGGACCTTCTGGTACGGGGCGTTCGCGGGCGCCGCCGTGGTGATCGCCTTCGCGGTGCAGCAGAGCGGCGGCGGGTTCTCCACCGCCGACCTGTACCTCTTCTGCGCGCTGCTGGTCTGTGCGGCGGGCTACGCGGAGGGCGGCAGGCTGGCGCGCGAGCTGCCCGGCTGGCAGGTCGTGGGGTGGGCGCTCGCCGGCTCGCTGCCCCTGGCCGTCGCGGGCGGCGCGGTGGCGCTCGCGTACGAGCCGGTCCACCTGACGGCGCACGGCGTCGCAGGCGTGGTCTGGGTGGCCGCGGGCTCCACCTTCTGCGGCCTGTACGTCTGGTACCGGGGGATGGCGGCGATCGGGGTGGCGAGGGCCAGCCAGCTCCAGTTGGCGCAGCCGCTGCTGACGCTCGTCTGGTCGGTGCTGCTGCTGGGCGAGCACCTGGGCCCTGTCGCCGTCGTGGCCGCGGTGGCCGTGCTGGTCTGCATCACGGTCACCCAGCGGGCCCGCGCCTGACGGGCCGGGGGCCGCCGCGCACATGCCCGCGCCCGACGACCGGCGCATATGCGGCCGCGCGCGCCCCCTCCCCGAGCCGCCGCGCGCCGGAGTGCGGGGTAACGTCTCCGGGGCGCCCCCGGGCAGGACGCGGCGGGCGGCTCAGACACCGATCAGTGAGGGGCTCGACGTGACCGACACAACGACCGACATCTCCCGCGTCGGGGTGGTGGGCTGCGGGCAGATGGGGGCCGGCATCGCCGAGGTGGCCGCGCGCAGCGGCCTTGCGGTGATGGTCGCGGAGACCACGGGAGAGGCCCTGGAGATCGGCCGTACCCGGATCGTCTCGTCGCTCACGAAGGCCGCGGAGCGCGGCAAGATCACCGAGGCCCAGCGGGACGACACGCTGAGCCGCCTCACCTACACCACGGACCTCGGCGAGTTCGCCGACCGGGACCTGGTGATCGAGGCGGTGGTGGAGAACGAGCAGGTCAAGACGGAGATCTTCCGGGTGCTCGACCAGGTGGTGACGCGCCCGGACGCGATCCTCGCGTCGAACACGTCCTCCATCCCCCTGGTGCGCCTCGCCGTCGCGACCTCGCGCCCCGACCAGGTCATCGGCATCCACTTCTTCAACCCCGCGCCCGTGCAGCGCCTGGTCGAGCTGATCCCCGCGCTGACCACGTCGGACGAGACGCTGGCACGCGCCGAGGCGCTGGTCGGCGGCGTGCTCGGCAAGCACGCGATCCGCGCCCAGGACCGCTCGGGCTTCGTGGTGAACGCCCTGCTGATCCCGTATCTGCTGGCCGCGATCCGGATGTTCGAGTCGGGGACCGCCAGCCGCGAGGACATCGACAACGGCATGGAGCTCGGCTGCGCCCACCCCATGGGCCCCCTGAAGCTCAGCGACCTCATCGGCCTCGACACGGTCGCCTCGGTGGCGGACTCGATGTACACGGAGTTCAAGGAGCCGCTGTACGCCGCTCCCCCGCTGCTCCAGCGCATGGTCGACGCGGGCCGCCTCGGCCGCAAGACCAACTTCGGCTTCTACTCGTACACCTGAGGCGCCGCAGGGCCAGGCGGCCGCACGCCCGGGCCCTGGGCGCGCCGGGCCGCCGCTCCCCTCACCCGGCCAGCGCCCGGCGCACCAGGTTCTCCAGCAGGGCGACTCCCAGCGGCAGCGCCGCCTCGTCCAGGTCGAAGGCCGGGGTGTGGTGCGGGGCCGCGAGGTTCGCGCCGATGCCGATGTACGAGGCCGCGCCGCCGCGCTCCTGTACCCGGCGCATGAACGCGGTGGCGTCGTCGCTCGCCACGCCGTCCTCGGCGCGCGCGGCGACCAGCCGCAGCCCCTCGGCCGCTGCCGCCGCCTCGACCAGCTCGACGGCGGCGCGGTCGGCGCGCGCCGTGGTGACGCCGCCGATCAGGTCGACGTCCACGGTGAGGCCGTAGGTCGCGGCGGCGCCGTGCAGCGCGGTGCGCACCCGCGCCTCCAGGTCCTCGTTGACGGAGCCGTCGTCGGCCCTGGTCTCCAGCAGCATCTCGGCGCGGTCCGGCACGATGTTGCTCGACGTGCCGCCGCTGATCCGGCCGACCGCGACCCGTGTCTCGTGGCCGGGGACCCGGGGCACCGCGTGCACGGCGAGGGTGGCGGCCGCGGCGCCGAGCAGGGCGCTGCGCCCCTCGTGCGGGGCGAGCGAGGCGTGCGAGGCCACGCCGTGGAAGACGGCGCGCATCTTGGAGTTGGCGAGCAGCCCGTCGAGGGACGGGGCGAGCGTACCCGTGGGCAGGTTGAGCCCGAGGTGGGGCGCGATCAGCAGGTCGATGCCGTCGGCGGCGCCGGCGGGGACCATGGCGCGCGCTCCCCTGCCGCCCTCCTCGGCGGGCTGGAGCAGCAGGGTCACGGCACCGGCCGGGGGCGGGTCCGCGGTCAGGCGCTCGGCGAGTTCGACGGCCATGCCGACATGGCCGTCGTGCCCGCAGGCGTGCATCACTCCGTCGTGCGCGGACCTGAACCCCTCGCGGGCCGGGAGGTGGGATCCGGCGGCGGACTCGGTCAGCGGCAGCGCGTCCAGGTCGGCGCGCAGCCCGACATGGGGTCCCGGCGCGGCCGCGCGCCAGGTCGCGACGACGGCCGTGCTGCCGCCCTCCATCGCGGGCAGGAACCGCTCGTCCGCGCCCTCGGCCGCGGCCCGCCGGTAGGCGGCGTCGAGCTCGTCGCCCGACGGCACGCCGAGGCGGTGGCCGGGCGAGAGGGCGTCGGCGCCGGTGCGTACCTCCCAGCCGAGGTCGGCGAGCGCGCCGGCCACCCGGCTCGCCGTGCGGAACTCGGTGAAGCCGACCTCGGGGTGGCGGTGCAGGTCGCGCCGCCAGCGCACGGCCGTGGCGCCGGGCGTCGCCGCCGGGTCCGTGGCGGAGCGGTCGTCGTCGTGCGGCATGGCGTACGCCTTTCTCACGGTCACAGGTGCGTCGGGACGCCGGGGCCGAAGGGGATGCCCGCGAAGTAGAACAGGGCGAAGATCCCGGCCCACAGCACGGCGACCGGCACCACGAAGAGGCTGAGCCGCGCGAACAGGGCGCCCAGGGTGAAGCCGGGGTCGTACCCGCGCGCCGACAACTCCAGCATGTACACGTACGGGTTCAGCGGCGACACGGGATGGGTCACGGAGTCCCCGACCCGGTACGCGGCCTGCACGACGCCGGGGTGGAAGCCGAGCCCGACGAAGATCGGGACGAGGACGGGCGCGAGGACCGTCCACAGCGAGGCGCCGGAGAAGATCACCAGTGAGAGCAGCCCGCTGAACGCCATCATCAGCAACAGCGCCCAGAAACCGGTCACATGGGCGGCCCGCAGCCCGTCGGCGCCCCGCACCGCGAGGTAGTCGCCGAGGTGGCTCCAGTCGAAGAGGGCGATGAACTGCCCCGCGGTGAAGGCGATCACGATGTAGCCGAGCATCGACTGGAGCGCCTCCCCCATCATCCGGGGCACGTCGGCGGGCCGCCGCACCGTCCCCGCGGGGATGCCGTACGCGGTGCCGCAGACCAGGAACGACAGCATCACGAGCGGCACGATGCCGTCGAAGAACGGCGACTTCACCAGCGCGCCGCCCGGCCCCTGGAGCGGCCCGCCGGGCACGAGCCAGCAGCAGAAGGCGGCGGCGAGGAAGGCCGCGAGCGCGAGGGTGGCGACCAGGAGGCCGCGCCGCTGCTCGGGCGTGGCGGACGCGGCGGACACGGCGGACGCGGCGGGCTCGGCGGGCGGCGTCGCAGGCCCGGCGGACGCGGCGGCTCCCTGGGGCCCCACGCCCCCGGCCCCGGCCTCGTCCCGCTCGGACTCCGGTGCCCGGGGCGGCAGTTCCGGCAGAGTCGGCTCGACCCAGCGGACCAGGATGAAGCCGGTCAGCAGCGGCAGCACGAGCCCGGCCGCGGCCTGGAAGAAGTAGTTCATGACGACGGAGGTGGCGACGGGCACGCCGTGCGGGACCACGGACGCCGTGATCGTGGAGAGGTTCGCGTCCAGCGCCCCGATCAGCACGCCGGAGGCGTACCCCACCGAGGTGGAGGCGAAGCTGCCGATCATCCCGGCGATCGGGTGGCGGCCCACCGCGCGGAACGCCAGCGCGGCGAGCGGCGGCAGGATCACCATCGAGGCGTCGCCCATCACATGGCCCTGGGCCGCGATGCAGGTGACGGCGTACGGCATGAGGCCGCGCGGCACCTTCGTCAGGACCACGGCGACCACCGTGCCGAGGAACCCGGCGCGCTCCGCGACCCCGACGCCGAGCAGCACGGCGAGGACGACGCCGAGCGGCGGGAAGCCGATGAAGTTGGGGACCAGGGTGTCGAGGAGGTTCTGCAGGCCCGCCACGGACAGGATGTTGCGCACAGGCTCCGCCTTCGCAGTGCCCGGCACCTGGGCCGTGGCGTGGCAGGCGGCGAGGATCGCGGACGCGACGGCGAGCGCGATCAGCAGGTAGAGGAAGAGGAGGAACGGGTGCGGGATCCGGCGGCCGATCCGGTCCACGACGGCGAAGAAGCGGCCGAGCCGGGTGCCGTGCGCGGGCTCCCCGCGGCCGGTGGCCTTCTGGTCGGGCTGCGCGCTCGGCATCGGGGTCCTCGTCCTGTGGAGTCGGTCCCGCCGGTGGGGCGGAGGGGCGATGCCGAGCACATCAACCGATGATCGGCCCGTCAAGGGCCCGTCCCTTTCTCCCCTCATCGACCCGCCCTTTCTCCCCTCATCGAAGTGGGCGGCGAGGGCCGCCCGCCCGCCGCGGGGACCCGGCCCTCGGCGATCGGCCCCGGCACCCGGGCGAGCGGCACCCAGGAGCGGCGGGACGACTCGAAGGCGTCGGCCGGCTGCCCGATGAACGCGGCCTCGTGCGACCGGTACAGGTGGTGGCGCGCGTCGGACAGCCCGTTCGACAGCTCGACGGTCAGCGGGTGCCGCAGCGGCCCCGGCCGCCGGCCGGTCCCTCCTCCATCTCGCACACCGCGCCGACCTGCCCGATTGCCCCGCGGAGGCCCGCACGAGCCGGGGAGACGGCAGCGGGGCCGTCCCGCGTGGCAGGACCACGCGGGACGGCCCCGCTGCGCGGCGGGCGCGGCGCTCTCAGGCGCCGCGCAGCACGGCCCCGGTGCGCTCGGCGGCCAGCGCGACCGCCGCGTCGCGCGCCGCCGTCGCCTCCTCGACCGTCAGCGTGCGGTCGCCCGCGCGGAACCGCAGGGCGTACGCGAGCGAGGTGCGGCCCGCGCCGATCTGCTCGCCCTCGAAGACGTCGAACAGCCGGACCGACTCGAGCAGCATCCCCGCGCCCTCGCGCAGCGCACGCTCCACGTCCGCCGCCGGCACCCCGCGGTCGACGACGAGCGCGACGTCCTGCGTGGCGACGGGGAACGTCGAGATCCGCGGCGCGGTCAGCGGCCCCGTGCCGGCCCGCTCGACCAGGTCGAGGTCGATCTCGGCCGCACAGGTGCGCTCCGGCAGGCCGAGCGCCTTCACGGCCCGCGGGTGCAGCTCGCCCGCGTGGCCGACGAGCCTCTCCTCGCCGTCCACGGTCGCGAACAGCGCGGCGCAGCGTCCCGGGTGCCAGGGCTCGTACTGCCCGGCCCGCACGGTGAGTTCGACGCCCGCCTCGCGGGCCGCGGTGCGCGCGGCCTCGACGGCGTCCGCCCAGTCGGCCGGGCGCCCGCTCCCCCACCAGCCGGCCTGCTCGCGGGCGCCCGCGAGGACGACGGCGGCGTGCCGCGGCTGGTGCGGCAGCGCCGCGTCGAGCGCGGCGAGCTGCTCGTCCGCGGGCCTGCGGTCCACGGGCAGCCGCTCGGCCACGCGCTCCTCGCCTGTGGGCAGGAAGACGAGGCCCGTCTCGAACAGCGCGAGATCGTGCGAGCCGCGCCCGTCGTTGCGGCGCAGCGCGCCGAGCAGTCCGGGCAGCAGCGTGGTGCGCAGCCCGGGCTCCTCGTCGGAGAGCGGGTTGACGAGGGCGACCGTCTCGCGGCGGGCGTCGTCGGCGGGGACGCCGAGCCGGTCGAGCACGCCGTGCCCGATGAACGGGTAGTTCAGCGCCTCCACGTACCCGGCGCCCGCGAGCGCGCGGCCGACGCGGCGGTGGAGCCGCTGCCGCTCGGTCAGGCCCCGGCCCGAGGGCGGGGTGGGCAGCGTCGACGGGAGGTTCTCGTACCCTTCGAGCCGGATGACCTCCTCCGCGAGGTCGTTGGGCTCGCGCAGGTCGGGCCGCCAGGACGGCACGGTGACGATCAGCTCGTCCTGCCCGTACACGTCGCAGCCGACCTGCTGGAGCCTGCGCACGACGGTCTCCCTGCCGTACGCGACGCCCGCGACGCGGTCGCAGTGGTCGGCGGGCATGGCGACGGTGTGCGGCGCGGAGGGCGCGATGATCTCGGTGACGCCCGCCTCCGCCGAGCCGCCGGCGAGCAGCACCAGCAGGTCGACGGTGCGCTGCGCGGCCGCGGGGCCCGCCAGCGGGTCGACGGCGCGCTCGAAGCGCTTGGACGCCTCGGACGACAGCTTGTGGCGGCGTGCCGTGCGCGCGATGGAGACCGGGTCGAAGTGGGCGGCCTCGATGACCACGGCGGTGGTGCCGCTGGTCTCGCCGGTCTCCGCGTCGGTGGCCGTGTCGGCGATCTCGGTGTGCGCGCCGCCCATCACGCCGGCCAGGCCGATGGGGCCGCGGTCGTCGGTGATGACGAGGTCCTGCGCGTCGAGGGTGCGCTCGGTGCCGTCGAGGGTGGCGAGCTTCTCGCCGGGCGCGGCGCGGCGCACGCCGACGGGGCCTTCGAGCGTGCCGCGGTCGTAGGCGTGCAGCGGCTGGCCGAGTTCGAGCATCACGTAGTTGGTGATGTCGACGGCGAGCGAGATGGCGCGCATGCCGGCCTTCTGGAGGCGCCGCTGGAGCCAGATCGGCGAGCGGGCCTCGGGCTGGATGCCGGTGACCGTGCGCAGGGTGATCCGGTCGCAGCCGATCGGGTCGGCGACCTGCGCCGGGTAGCCGTACGAGTTGGGCGCGGGCACGTCGAGCAGCGCGGGGTCGCGCAGCGGGAGGCCGTAGGCGGTGGCGGTCTCGCGGGCGATGCCGCGCATCGAGAGGCAGTAGCCGCGGTCGGGTGTGACCGCGATGTCGAGGACCTCGTCGACGAGTTCGAGCAGCTCGATGGCGTCGGTGCCCGGCTCGTACTCCGGCGGCAGCACGATGATGCCGTGGGAGTTGTCGTCGCCCATGCCGAGTTCGTCGGCCGAGCAGATCATGCCGTGCGAGACCTTGCCGTACGTCGTGCGCGCGGCGATCTCGAAGCCGCCGGGCAGGACGGCGCCCGGCAGCACCACGACGACCTTGTCGCCGACGGCGAAGTTGCGGGCACCGCAGACGATCTCCTGGAGCTCGCCCGTCTGGTTGGCGCTCCCCACGTCGACGTGGCAGAAGCGGATCGGCTTCTTGAAGCCGTCGAGCTCCTCGATGGAGCGGACCTGCCCGACGACGAGCGGGCCCTTGAGGCCGGCGCCGAGCTGTTCGACCGTCTCGACCTCCAACCCCGCGGACACCAGTCTGGCCTGCACGTCGCGGCCGGTCTCGGTGGCGGGGAGCTCGACGTACTCCCGCAGCCAGGAAAGCGGGACCCGCATCAGATCTCCATCCCGAAGGGCCGGGTGAACCGGACGTCACCCTCGACCATGTCTCGCATGTCTTCGATGTTGTGGCGGAACATGAGCATCCGCTCGATGCCGAAGCCGAAGGCGAACCCGCTGTACTTCTGCGGGTCGACGCCGCACGCGGTCAGCACGTGGGGGTTGACCATGCCGCAGCCGCCCAGCTCGATCCAGCCCTCGCTGCCGCAGGTGCGGCAGGGCCTGTCGGGGTTGCCGACGGACGCGCCGCGGCACACGTAGCAGACCATGTCCATCTCGGCGGACGGCTCGGTGAACGGGAAGTAGTTCGGCCGCAGCCGGGTGCGCAGGTCGGCCCCGAACAGCGCCTGCACCATGTGGTCGAGGGTGCCCTTGAGGTCCGCCATGGTCAGGCCCTCGTCGACGGCGAGCAGCTCGATCTGGTGGAAGACCGGGGTGTGCGTGGCGTCCAGCTCGTCGGTGCGGTAGACCCGGCCGGGGCACACCACGTAGACCGGGGGCTTGCGCTCCAGCAGGGCGCGGGCCTGCACGGGCGAGGTGTGGGTGCGCAGCACCACGCCGGACTCGCCCTCGGCCGCCGCGCCGTCGGTGCCGCGCACGAAGAAGGTGTCCTGCATCTGGCGCGCCGGGTGGTCGGGCAGGAAGTTCAGCGCGTCGAAGTTGAACCACTCGGCCTCGGCCTCGGGGCCCTCGGCGATCTCGTACCCCATCGCGACGAAGACGTCAGCGACCCGCTCCATGAAGGTGGTCAGCGGGTGGCGGGCGCCTGCGGGCGTGCGGTCGTAGGGGAGGGTGACGTCGACCGCCTCCTCCACCAGGACCCGCGCGTCGCGCTCGGCCTCCAGCTCCGCCTGGCGGGCGGCGAGCGCCTTGTTCACGGCACCGCGCGCCTGGCCGACGCGCTTGCCCGCCTCTGCCTTGGCCTGCGGCGGGAGCGCGCCGATCTCGCGGTTGGCGAGGGCGAGCGGCGAGGTGCCCGAGGTGTGGGCGGTCTTCGCGTGGGCGAGCGCGTCAAGGTCGCCCGCGGCGGCGAAGGCGGCGAGCGCCTCGTCCCGCATGCGCTCGATCTCTTCCGGTTTCAGTGCCTCGACCTCGACTGGGTCGTACGACTTGTTGGGTGCCGACATCTCTTCCCGTGCTTCCGATTGGCTGGCGGAACGACCATGCCGGAACGACGCGGCGCGACCGCCCGATCGCTCCCGATCGCAGAGGGCGCGAAGGCGCCAGGGACCGAGTCTAAAGGTCCGGTGAAGGTGGCAGGGCCCGCGGGCCGCTCACGCCAGGAAGGCGGGCGTGCCCACGGGCAGGACAAATCGGAACTCGGCGCCGCCGCCAGGGCCCCTGCCGACGGTGATGGTGCCGCCGTGCGCCTCGACGATGCCCTTGACGATGTAGAGGCCGAGCCCGGTGCCGCCGCGCTTGCTGCCCCGCCAGAAGCGGGTGAAGACGCGGTTCATCGACTCCTCGGGGATGCCGGATCCTTCGTCGCACACGGTGACCGCCGTCCCCTTCTCCGTCGCCCCTGGGTGCTCGGCGCCCTCCGCCCCGCCGGTGCGCAGCTCGGCGGGCGCCACCTCGATCGTGACAGTCCCCCCGCCGTGCCGCACCGCGTTTTCCAGCAGGTTGCCGAGTATCTGGTCGATCTTGTCGGGGTCGGCCCACAGCTCGGGCAGCGGCTGCTGTATCCGCACGAGGAACCGGTCGGGCGGCTGGCCCGCGGCCGTGTACGCCTGGACGTGGCGCCCCACGGCGGCCGCGATGTCGACCGGCTGCCTGCGCACCTCCAGGCGGCCCGAGTCGATCCTGGAGATGTCGAGGAGCTCGGCGATCAGCCGGGTGACCCGGTCGGCGTCGGCGTCGACGGTCTCCAGCATGAGCCGCTTCTGGTCGTCGGTGAAGCGCTCCCACTTCGCGAGCAGGGTCGCGGTGAAGCCCTTCACCGAGGTGAGGGGCGAGCGCAGCTCGTGGGCGACGGTCGCGATCAGCTCCGCGTGGCTCAGCTCGGTGCGGCGCCGGGCCTCGGTGCCGCGGATGCAGATGACGACACGGCTGAGGGGCCCTGTGGGCCGGGTGCGCACGTACCGCGCGGAGACCAGCACCTCGGCACCGCCGGGCAGCAGCAGGTTGCGCTCCGGCTGCCCTGCCCGGATGGTGAGGCCGCCGTACGGGTCGGTCAGCGCCCACCAGCGGCGGCCCTTGAGGTCTTCGAGGGGCAGCGCCTGGTCGAGCGGCCTGCCGAGCGCGGTCTCGGCCGGCAGGCCGGTGATGCGCGCGGCCGCCGCGTTGAAGCGGACCACCCGTCCGCTCTCGTCGGCGACGACGAGTCCGTCGGGCAGGTCCTCGGGGTCCACCCCGCCAGTCATCCCCCTGTGCCCCTTCCCCGATTCGGCACGCGGGTGCCGAGGGCGCAAGAGTACTAGGGCCTGACTTTCCGTCGAAATGGTTCGGCGGCGCGCTTGCGCCCAGGGTGCGGCGGGGCGTAAGGCGCCTGCTACGGGGTGCGCTGGGCGCGCGCGGAGGCGTAGAGGCAGACTGCGGCCGCGGTGGCGAGGTTCAGGCTCTCGGCCCTGCCGTGGATCGGGACCCGCACCACGGCGTCGGTGAGGGCCCTGGTCTCCGCGGGCAGGCCCCAGGCCTCGTTGCCGAAGACCCAGGCGGTGGGGGCGCCCATGGTGCCCGCGTCGAGTTCGGTGTCGAGGTCGGCGTCGCCCGCCCCGTCGGCGGCGAGCACCCGCACCCCGGCGGCGCGCAGCCCGGCGACGGCGCGCTCCACGGGGACGCCGACGGCGACCGGCAGGTGGAAGAGGGAGCCGGCGGAGGCCCGTACGGCCTTCGGGTTGTACGGGTCGACCGAGGCATCCGTGAGGACCACCGCGTCGGCGCCGGCGGCGTCCGCGCAGCGCAGCACCGTCCCCGCGTTGCCGGGGTCGCGTACGTGGGCGAGCACGGCGACCAGGCGCGGCCCCGCGGCCAGGACGTCGTCGAAGGGCGTGTCGAGGAAGCGGCAGACGCCGAGCAGGCCCTGCGGGGTGACGGTGTCGGCGAGGTCGGCGACGACCGCGTCGGACGCGTGGTGGATCAGGGCGCCGGACGCACGGGCCGCGGCGACCAGGTCGGCGTGGCGGCAGGACGCGTCCGCGGTGACGAAGAGTTCGAGCAGGGTGGGGCGCCCGTCCGCGGTGTGCGCGACGGCCTCCCGTACGGCCTGCGGCCCCTCGGCGAGGAACCTGCGCTCCTTGGCGCGGAAGGAGCGCTTCGCGAGCCGCCGTGCGGCCGTGACGCGCGCGGAGCGCGGGGAGATCAGCTCGGGGGTGGCCATCGGCTGCGGCTTCTCACTTCTCGGTGCGTAAGGGGCGGGAACGCACGGGACCCGCAGGCGCGGTGCCTGCGGGTCCTGTGCGGTGAAGCGGGTGGCGCCGCCGGGTCAGGCGGCGGCCTTCGGCGCGTTGACGTCGCTCGGCAGGGCCTTCTGCGCGACCTCGACCAGCGCGGCGAACGCGTTGGCGTCGTTGACGGCGAGCTCCGCGAGGATCTTGCGGTCCACCTCGACGTTGGCGGCCTTCAGACCCTGGATGAAGCGGTTGTACGTCATGCCGTTGGCGCGGGCGGCGGCGTTGATGCGCTGGATCCACAGCTGCCGGAAGTCGCCCTTGCGCTTCTTGCGGTCGTTGTAGTTGTAGACGAGGGAGTGGGTGACCTGCTCCTTCGCCTTGCGGTACAGGCGCGAGCGCTGCCCGCGGTAACCGCTGGCCTGCTCCAGGATCGCCCGGCGCTTCTTGTGGGCGTTGATTGCCCGCTTGACGCGTGCCACGTGTCAACTCCTTGTAGCGGGGCCGCGGTCACTGCACACGGCCCGAAAGTGGTGGGTCCCGGTGGTCCGAGGCGCGGTCCCCTGGCGGGGACCGCGGCCTCACATGCCGAGAAGCTTCTTGATCTTCTTGGTGTCCGCCGGGGCCATCTCGGCGTTGCCGCTGAGACGACGCGTCACCCGGGACGACTTGTGCTCCATCAGGTGGCGCTTGCCGGCCCGCTCGCGCAGCACCTTGCCGGAGCCGGTGACCTTGAAGCGCTTGCTGGCACCCTTGTGCGTCTTGTTCTTCGGCATGCGCCGTTGTCTCCTCGTCAGTGGCGCCTCCCGGCCGGCGGCGTGCCGGCGCGCGGAAGCGTCATTCTTCGGTATGGGGCTCCGGGAGGAACCCGGAGCCGGAGGCAGCCCTGTGGAGCGGCCGCGGATCACGCCTCGGCGGATCCCTCGGCGTCCTCGTCGGCCTCCGCGGTGAGCTGGCCACCACCCTGGCGTTCGGCCTTGCGGGCGGCCTGCGCCTCCCTGGCCTCCGCCATGGCCTCGGTCTTCTTCTTGTGCGGGCCAAGCACCATGATCATGTTGCGGCCGTCCTGCTTCGGGTTGGACTCGATGAAACCGAGCTCCTCGACGTCCGAAGCGAGACGCTGGAGCAGTCGGAAGCCGAGCTCCGGCCTGGACTGCTCGCGACCACGGAACATGATCGTGATCTTGACCTTGTCGCCCTGCTTGAGGAACCGCACCACGTGACCCTTTTTGGTGTCGTAGTCGTGCGGGTCGATCTTCGGCCGGAGCTTCATCTCCTTGATGACCGTGTGCGCCTGGTTCTTGCGCGCCTCACGGGCCTTCATGGCCGACTCGTACTTGAACTTCCCGTAGTCCATGAGCTTGCACACGGGCGGCCGGGCGTTCGCCGCGACCTCGACGAGGTCGAGGTCGTACTCCTGGGCCAGTTCCAGGGCCTTGGCAAGCGGCACGATGCCGACCTGCTCGCCGCTGGGACCGACGAGTCGTACTTCGGGAACGCGAATCCGGTCGTTGATGCGGGGCTCGGCGCTGATGGATCCTCCTCGGTTAGGACTGACCGGCTGTCTGGCAGACAGCCGCATCACTTGGTGCGTGTGTGGACCAACCGCGGCGGAACACGAAAAATGCCCCGGACGGACACAGGCGGGAGCTCCAAGGAATACCGGAGCACCGCCGCGTCGCCGCGGGGCGCATCGGGCGGCTCCATCGTCCGTACGGAACGATGGGGACCGCCTGACCGGTGACCCGCCGCCTCGGGGGCGGCCAGGTGGGAGATCGGAGCCTCCACTTGTGGGCCGGAGGCATGCGCTCCCGGCCGGTCGTCACACAAGGTTAGCACTCCGCGCGCGTACCGGGCGAACCGGCCGCTCGTCGAGAGGCGCGCCGGGGAGCGCCTAGGGTGTGCGGCATGAGTGACGCGACGCCCGCAGCCGGTCAGGCTGCCCCCGAGCAGCCCGACTACGACGCCCTGACCCGCGACATCGCGGAGGTCCCGGCCGTCGAGGTGATCGTCACGGTGGCGGTCAACCTGATGAGCGCGGCCGCGGTGAAGCTCGGGCTGACCGAGGAGGGCGAGGCCCACAAGGACCTCGACGAGGCACGCAAGCTGATCCACTCCCTGGCGGGGCTGCTGGACGCGAGCGCGACGGAGATCAGCTCCTTCCACGCCTCGCCGCTGCGGGACGGCCTGAAGTCGCTCCAGCTGGCGTTCCGCGAGGCCTCCGTCGTCAAGGACCAGCCGGGCCAGGGGCCGGGCGAGAAGTACACGGGCCCCGTCTACGGCTGAGGGCCCCGGCCGCGCACCGGCCGGGGCGGCTCACGCGCCGCGTACGTGGAGGGGCTCGCCCGGCGGGGCCGCGCCGGGCGGCAGCAGGGCCAGGTCGAGGCCGCGCACCAGGCGGGCCCGCAGCGTCTCGTCGGCCGCGAGCGCCTCGGCGACGGAGCGCGCGGCCGCCGCGGGGTCGCGAGCCCCGGGGTCGAGGACGAGTGCGAGCAGGCCGTCCGCGCTGCCGGGCCCGAGGTGGGCGCTGAGCACGGCGGGTTCGGCCGCGACGACCCGGCGCACGGCGCCGGTGACCGCGGGGTCGGCCAGCGGGTCGCCCGAGCCTCCTCCCTCGGCGAGCGCCCGCAGTGCGGGGCCCGTCAGCTCGTAGGGCACAGGTCCTGCGAGGTCGAGCACCACCGTGTCGGCCCGCTCGTGCGCCGCCGCCTGCAGCGCCTGGTGCAGGGGCACGGCGACGGGCCGTGCCGCGGGGTCCCAGGCGGCGAGCGCCGCCGTCGAGGTGAACGCCGGCAGGGCCCGCCGGTCGCCCGCGGTGAGCGTCGGCACTGCCATGTCGCTGGTCTTCTCCCTGCGCAGGCCCGTCGGGTCGCCCGGGCCGCCCTCCTCGGCCTCGCCGAGCACCGCGACCACCGGCACGAGGAGCCTGGCCGTGCGCAGCGCGGCGAGCACCCGGGGCTCCGCCGACCTGTCGGCGGACCAGGCGGTGAGCGCCGCGGCGAGTTCGGGTGCCGCGCTGCCGTCGTCGTCGGCGAAACCGGGGTCAGGGATGTTCTTCAGGGCCACGCCCCGAGCTTAGAAGGACCGCGCGCCGGGCCAGGAGGGACCCCGCCCCGGCTTCGAGGACCCGGCCGTTTCAGGTACGCGCCCCAGGCGAGGAGGATCCGGCCGAGGACCGCGCCCCGGCCTGGGGCACCTGGTGCCGGTCAGGAGTCGCGTCCTGCTGCCGTCAGGCCCGGGCGCGCGCCGCGCGGCGGCGGCCCGTGCCCCACGCCGCGCCCGCGGCGAGCAGCAGCAGGCCGCCCGCGCCGCCCGCGAGCGGGGCGGGCCAGGCCGCGGGGCCCGTGGAGTGCGGCGTGTCGCCCGGCCCGTGGCCGAAGTAGCGCCTGGTGTACCCGGCGGGGGCGCCGTGCGGATCCGCGGCGGCGATCCGGTCGGCGTCGGAGAGCGCGGCCGCCGGATCGATCACGCCGTATCCGGTCGCGTCGTCCCTGCCGCCCGCCGAGGCCGCGTCCTTCGGAGTGTCGGCCGTCTTCTCCAGGAGCGTCTTGATCTGCGCCGGGGTGAGGTCCGGGTGCGCGGCGCGCAGGAGGGCGACGGTGCCGGAGACGAACGCGGCGGCGGCGCTGGTGCCCCAGCCCTCGTAGTAGTGGCGGTCGGGGTCCGCTATCACCACGTCGACCCCGGGCGCGCCGACGTCCGCGTACCAGCGGCGGGTGGAGAAGTCGGCGGGCGTGCCGTAGCGGTCGACGGCGGCCGCCGCGATCACGCCGGGGTAGGCCGCAGGGTAGGAGATGTGGTCGCCCTTCTGGCCGCCGTTGCCCGCGGAGGCGACGACGGGCACGCCCTTGGCGAGCGCGTACTGCACGGCCTCGTCCTCGGCGCGCTCGGGGTGGGCGGCGGCGCTGTCGTCGCCGAGGGAGAGGTTGATGACGTCCGCGCCGTGGTCGACGGCCCAGCGGATGCCGTCGGCGAGGGCGTCGCCGCGGCTGGTGCGGGCGCGGTCCCTGGCCGGGTCGGTGCCTTCGAGGATCACCCGCACCGGGAGGATCTTCGCCTCGGGCGCGAGGCCGAGCACGCCGTCCCCGCCACCCGGCCCGTGCCCGTGGCCCGCGATGATGCTCGCCATGGCGGTGCCGTGGCGGGCCCAGGAGCGGTCGCCGCTGCGGGCGCCGAAGCCGATGAGGTCTTTGCCCGCGAGCACCTGTCCCGTGAGGTCGGGGTGGGTGGCGTCGACGCCGGTGTCGAGGACGGCGACGGTGACGCCCCGCCCCTTGGTGGTCTGCCACGCCTGCTGCGCGTGCAGCTGGGTGAGCGCCCACTGCTGGTCGCGGATGGTGTCGGCGCTCGCGGGCCACGCGGGCACCAGCAGCAGGAGGGAGACGGCGGCGAGCGTCGCTGCGGTGTGCCGCCGCGGCCGCCTCACCCTCCCTCCATGGGGCTCGGGGCGGCGAGGGCGCGTACGGTGTGGCCGACGCGGTCGGCCAGGCCCTTCGCCTCGTAGCCGAGCCCGGCCTGCCCCGCGGGGCTGGTGTCGTGCGCCCCCTCGGCGGCGGCCGCGGGCTCGGGGGCCGTGACGGCGCGCCCGTCGGCGAAGCCGGTCACCGCGTAGACGACGACCGGCGCCTGGGCGAGCACGTCGATGCTCCACGTGGCGCGCTGCGGGCCGCCGAAGGACGCGGCGGCAGTGCCGGGCACCGGGTAGGCGGCGGGCAGCAGCCGCGGATCGGCCGCGAGGCGCCGCTGGCTGAAGGCGGTGCGCAGGGTGGCGGTGCCGGCGAGGCCGGCCCGGGTGAAGACCAGGCCCACGGTGGTGACGTCGCTCGACGTGGCGTCGCGGTAGGTGGCCCGTACGACGCGCAGGCACCCCGCGGCGCGCAGGGCGGTGACCAGGTCCGGGTCGAGGGCGGCGGCGCAGCCGCTGTCGGGGGCGACGCCGAGCCTGGTCCAGGTGCGGTCGGCGCCGTCGGGTCCCGCGCCCGTGCCGTCCACGACGGGCGGGAAGAGGGTGTCGACCGGTGTGGTGTGCCACAGCTGCCTGGCCGTGTCGAAGCGGTCGGCCGCCGCGTGCGCGGGGTCCTGGTCGAGCAGCCAGCTCCCGGTGACCGCGCCGCCGATCAGGCCGAGCCCGAGGACGAGGAGCGCGACGGTGAGGGCGGTGCGCCGGGTGCGCCGCCGCGGTCCCTGCGCAGGCGCCGGGGGCCGCGGGTACGTGCCGTGCGGGGGCAGGGGCGGGAGCGGCGGCAGCGCCGGCGGCCGGACCGGCGGCGCGAGGGTGTACGAGGCCGGTGCGGCCGCGGGGCGGCCCGGCACCGCGCGGGTCCCTGCGGGCGGCGCGGCGGGCCGCGGTGGCACCGGAGCCGCGGGCCGCGGTGCGCCGGAGCCCTGCGCCTCGATGGTCATCCGCCCTCCGGGTCCTGGTCTCGCCGCCTGTCCTGGCGGGGCACGCGTGTCCGGCCGCGGTGCGGATCACCGTACGGGACAGGCGCGTTCGCCTGAAGTCCGGACGTCACTCTACGGGTTCGCCGGGGCCCGCGGTCCCGCCGCGTGCAGGTCCCGTACGGTGGCGGGCGCGCGCCGTGCGCGCCCCGCCGCCCGCGGCCCGCCGCCGGTGGGGCGCGCACGTCTACCGCCCGGTAATCAGCTCTGGCAAGCTCGGTCCCATGACTCCCCTCGCCTCCGACAGGGCACGGTACGACCGGGCCACCGCGCACCTCGAAGCGCCCCTCGCCGTCGTGGACCTGGACGCCTTCGACGCCAACGCCGACGACCTCGTCCGCAGGGCGGGCGGCAAGCCGATCCGGGTGGCGAGCAAGTCCGTCAGGTGCCGTGCCCTCCTGGAGCGGGTCATGGCCAGGGACGGCTTCCGCGGCCTGATGTCGTTCACGCTGGCCGAATCGCTGTGGCTGGCGCGCGCGGGCTTCGACGACGTGCTGCTCGCCTACCCGTCGGCCGACCGGGCCGCGTACGCGGAGCTCGCCGCGGACCCGAAGCTGGCGGGCGCGGTCACGGTGATGGTGGACGACCCGGCGCAGCTCGACCTGATCGACGCGGCCCGCGACGGGGGTCGGGAGGAGATCCGGGTCTGCCTCGAACTGGACACGTCACTGCGGATGCTGGGCGGCAGGGTGCGGATCGGCCCGCTGCGCTCACCGCTGCACGACCCCGCCCAACTGGCCGAGCTGGCCAGGTCGGTGGCGCGCAGGCCCGGGTTCAGGGTGGTGGGCCTGATGGCGTACGAGGGCCATGTGGCGGGCGTGGGCGACGCGGTCGCCGGCCGGCCGCTGCGCTCGCGGGCGATCCGCCTGATGCAGGCGGCGGCGCGCAGGGAACTGGCGGGCAGGCGCGCGGCGGCGGTGCGCGCGGTCCGTGCGGTGGCGCCCGGTCTCGCATTCGTCAACGGCGGCGGCACGGGCAGCGTGCAGCACACGGCGGCCGAGGACGCGGTCACGGAGATCGCCGCGGGCTCGGGGCTGTACCAGCCGCGCCTGTTCGACAACTACACGTCGTTCTCCGGCCGTCCGGCCGCGCTGTTCGGCCAGCCCGTGGTGCGCAGGCCCGGCGTGGGCGTGGTGACGGTGCTGGGTGGCGGCTATCCGGCGTCCGGCGTCGCGGGCGCCGACCGGCTGCCGGTGCCGTACCTGCCCGAGGGGCTGCGCTACGACGCGCAGGAGGGCCCGGGCGAGGTGCAGACGCCGCTGCTCGGCTCGGCCGCCGACGACCTGCTGATCGGCGACACGGTGTGGTTCCGGCACGCGAAGGCCGGGGAGATGTGCGAGCGGTTCGCCGAGCTGCACCTGATCGAGGGCGACCGGGTCGTGGCGACGGTGCCGACGTACCGCGGCGAGGGGCGCACGTTCCTGTAGGTGCACGCCGCGCCGCCGGGGTGTCCCGCGACGCCCCGGCCCCCGCGCGGCAGATGACGGTTCGTCCGGTTCCGTTCCCGCGCGTGTCGCGGCGGCGGGCGCCGGTGTGGCAAGGTCCCTGCGTACGGCTGCCGTACGGCAGGACGACGACGGCCGGACCCCGAGGAGGCCCTCCGATGGCATCAGGCAAGCCCGCTCCGCGCATCGACACCAGCAGGCCGCACCCTGCGCGGATCTACGACTTCCTGCTCGGGGGAAAGGACAACTACCCGGTGGACCAGGCTGTGGCCGAGCGGCTGCCGGTCGAGGCGCGCAACGGAGCCGCCGCGAACCGGGCGTTCATGCGCAGGGGCATCGCGTGGACGGCCCGCGCGGGCATCGACCAGTTCCTCGACGTGGGCACGGGCATCCCGACCGAGCCGAACCTCCACCAGATCGCCCAGGACGTGGACCCCACGTGCCGGATCGTGTACGTCGACAACGACCCGATCGTGCTGCGGCACGCGGAGGCGCTGCTCGTCAGCAGGCCCGAGGGGCGCACTGCCTATGTGCAGGCGGACGTCCTCGATCCCGAGACCATCCTCGAACAGGCCCGCGAGACGCTGGACTTCGGCAGGCCCGTCGCGCTGTCGCTGATCGCGCTGCTGCACTTCGTGCCGGACGACCGCGACCCGTACGGCATCGTCAGGACGCTGCTCGCGCCCCTCGCGCCCGGCAGCTGCCTGATCCTGTCCCACCTGAGCATGGACCTCCTCACGCCCGAGCAGGACCGCACGGAGGAGTACCGCACGGCGGGGATCGACCTGCGGCCGCGCACGCACGCGGAGGTGCTGCGGTTCTTCGACGGGCTCGACCTGGTGGAGCCGGGGGTCGTGCCGTGCTGGCACAAGGGCTCGCCGCGCCCGGCCGACGCGGACCTGCCGGGCGCCGAATCCGCCTATGCCGGGGTGGGGTTCGTACGCTGACCGGGTGCGGCGCGCCGCCGCACCCGGCCCTCCGCGGGGCGCCGGGCCGCGTCGCCTACAGCGGTGTCACGTAGGCGCCGGAGATCCCGCCGTCCACCAGGAAGTCCGACGCGTTGACGAACGAGGCGTCGTCGCTCGCGAGGAACGCGACGGCCGCGGCGATCTCGGTGGCCTCTGCGAACCGGCCGAGCGGGATGTGCACGAGCCTGCGGGCGGCGCGCTCCGGGTCCTTCGCGAACAGCTCGCGCAGCAGCGGGGTGTTGACGGGCCCCGGGCACAGCGCGTTGACCCGGATGCCCTCCCTGGCGAACTGCACGCCGAGTTCGCGGGAGAGCGCGAGCACGCCGCCCTTGGACGCGGTGTAGGAGATCTGGGAGGTCGCCGCGCCCATCCTGGCCACGAAGGACGCGGTGTTGATGATGGAGCCGCGGCCCTGGCGGCGCATGTAAGGGATGGCGGCCTTGCAGCAGAGGTAGACCGACGTGAGGTTGACCTCCTGCACCCGGCGCCACGCGTCGAGGCCGGTGTCGAGGATGGAGTCGTCGTCGGGCGGTGAGATGCCCGCGTTGTTGAAGGCCACGTCGACGCTGCCGTACGTGTCGTGCGCGGCCTGGAACACCGCCTCGACCTGCTCGGGGTCGGTGACGTCGACCCGCACGAAGAGGCCGCCCGCCTCGTCGGCCGCGGCCCTCCCCGTGGTCTCGTCGATGTCCGCGCAGACGACGTGGGCGCCCTCGGAGGCGAGCCTGCGCACGGTGGCGAGGCCGATGCCGCTGCCCGCTCCCGTGACGACGGCGGTGCGGCCGACGAGGCGGCGGCAGACGGGGGCACCGCCTGCCTGGTCCTGGGGCGCGGGGGTGGGTGTGCTCATGCGGTCAGTCCTCCGTGCTGATGAAGACGTTCTTGGTCTCGGTGAAGGCGGCGAGCGCGCCGGGGCCGAGCTCGCGGCCGATGCCGGAGCGCTTGTAACCGCCGAAGGGGGTCCAGTAGCGCACGCTGCTGTGGGAGTTGACGGAGAGGTTCCCGGCGGCGACGGCGCGCGAGACGCGCAGCGCCCGGCCCACGTCCCGGGTCCACAGGGAGCCCGAGAGGCCGTAGGGGGTGGCGTTGGCGAGCCGTACGGCGTCCTCCTCGTCGGTGAACGGGAGGACGGCGGCGACCGGTCCGAAGACTTCCTCGGTGGCGGCGGGGGCGTCGGGCGCGAGTCCTGTGAGGACCGTCGGCGGGTACCAGAAGCCGGGGCCCTCGGGGGCGCCGCCGCGCAGCGCGGGGGCGTCGTCGGGAACGTAGGACCGGACGCGCTCGCGGTGGGCGGCGGAGATCAGCGGGCCCATGTCGGTCGCCTCGTCGGCCGGGTCGCCGACGGTGACGGCGGCGATCGCGGGTTCGAGCAGGGCGAGGAAGCGGTCGTACACGTCGCGCTGGACGAGGATGCGGGTGCGGGCGCAGCAGTCCTGGCCCGCGTTGTCGAGGAAGGACATCGGGGCAGCGGCCGCGGCCCGTTCGAGGTCCGCGTCGGCGAAGACGATGTTGGGGCTCTTGCCGCCGAGTTCGAGGGTGACCCGCTTCACGGCGGTGGCGCACTTCGCCATGATCGAGGTCCCGACGGCGGTCGACCCGGTGAAGACGATCTTCGCGACGCCCGGGTGGGTCACCAGCGCGTCGCCCGTGACGGGGCCGGCGCCGGGCAGCACCTGGAAGAGGCCCTCGGGCAGGCCGGCCTCCAGGGCGAGTTCGGCGAGCCGCAGGGCGGTCAGCGGCGTGGTCTCGGCCGGCTTGAGGAGGACCGCGTTGCCCGCGGCGAGCGCGGGCGCCGAGCCCCAGGCCGCGATGGGCATCGGGAAGTTCCAGGGCGCGATCACGCCGACCACGCCGAGGGGTTCGAGGAAGGTGACGTCGATGCCGCCGGGCGCGGGGATCTGCGCCCCGGTGAGGCGCTCCACTCCCCCGGCGGCGTAGTCGAGGAGGTCGCGGACGTTGCCGGCCTCCCAGCGCGCGTTGCCGATGGTGTGCCCGGCCTCGCGGACTTCGAGCCTCGCCAGCTCCTCGATGTGGCCGTCCACGACGGCCGCGAAGCGGCGCAGCAGCCTGGCGCGGTCGGCGGGCGCGGCGGCCGCCCAGCCGCGCTGGGCCGCGGCGGCCGTGCGCACGGCCGCGTCGACCTGGTCCTCGGTGGTGGCGGGGACGGTGGCGACGGCCGCGCCGGTCGCCGGGTCGAGTACGCGGTGCTCCGCGGGGTGCGGCGCTCCGGTGGTGTGGTGGTGCCCTGGCATGCGGCCTGGTCCTTACGTGAGCGGGCGGGCGGGACGTGCGCGGTACGGGCGTACGGGACGTGCGCTAGAGGCGTTCGAAGGAGCGGCGCAGCTCCCAGTCGGTGACGGCGGCGTCGAAGGCCGCGAGTTCGACGCGGGCCATGTTGGCGTAGTGGTCGACGACCTCGTCGCCGAACGCGGCGCGCGCGAGCGCGCTGCCCTGCCACACCTCGGCGGCCTCGCGCAGCGTGGCGGGGACGTGCGCGTAGTCGCCCTCGTAGGCGTTGCCCGCGCAGGGGGCCGGGAGTTCGAGCTCCCGCTCGACACCGTGCAGGCCGGCGGCGACCAGGCCGGCGACGGCCAGGTAGGGGTTGACGTCGCCGCCTGGCACCCGGTTCTCGAAGCGCAGCGAGGGGCCGTGCCCGACGACCCGCAGCGCGCAGCTGCGGTTGTCGTGGCCCCAGGCGACGGCCGTCGGCGCGAAGGACCCCGGCTGGTAGCGCTTGTACGAGTTGATGTTCGGCGCGTACAGCAGCGCGAAGTCCCGCAGCGCGGCGAGCTGTCCCGCGAGGAAGTGCCGCATCAGCGCCGACATGCCCCCGGGTCCTTCGCCCGCCATCGCGGGGCGGCCCGCGGCGTCGCGCAGGGAGAGGTGGATGTGGCAGGAGTTGCCCTCGCGCTCGTCGTACTTCGCCATGAAGGTGAGCGAGACGCCCTCCTGCGCGGCGATCTCCTTGGCGCCGGTCTTGTAGACGGCGTGGTGGTCGCAGGTGGTCAGGGCCTCGTCGTACTTGAAGGCGATCTCGTGCTGGCCGGGGTTGCACTCGCCCTTCGCCGACTCGACGGTCAGGCCTGCGCCCGCCATCTCGTTGCGGATGCGGCGCAGCAGGGGCTCGACGCGGCCGGTGCCGAGGACGGAGTAGTCGATGTTGTACTGGTTGGCCGGGGTGAGGCCGCGGTAGGCCGCGTCCCAAGCCTGCTCGTAGGTGTCCTTGAAGACCATGAACTCCAGCTCCGTACCGACGTGCGCGGTGAGCCCGCGCTCCGCGAGGCGGTCGAGCTGGCGGCGCAGGATCTGCCGGGGCGCGGCGGCGACGGGCGTGCCGTCGGCCCAGGCCAGGTCGGCCAGGAGCAGCGCGGTGCCGGGGTGCCAGGGCACGCGGCGCAGGCTCGCGGGGTCGGGCCGCAGCGCGAAGTCGCCGTAGCCGCGGTCCCAGGACGCCATCGCGTAGCCGTCGACGGGGTTCATCTCGGTGTCGACGGCGAGGAGGTAGTTGCACCCCTCGGCTCCGTGGTCGAGGACGTCGGAGAGGAAGAAGGGCGCGGCGAAGCGCTTGCCCTGGAGCCTGCCCTGCATGTCGGGGAAGGCGAGGACGACGGTGTCCACCTCGCCCGCGCCGACGAGGCGCGCGAGGTCGCCGGTGGCGAGCGGGGGTGTGCGGTCTGCCACGGGGGTATGGCCTCCTTCGGTCAGCCGGAAGCCTTAAGGTATAACCGCTTACCTTTGAGAGGGAAGCACGAGGGACGACGGGCCGTGGCCGCGGCCCTGCGAGGGGAAGGCACATGGCTCACGCGCCGCAGGACGGCGTGCGCCCCGCCGCGGGGGCGGACGCGCTGGCGCCGGTGCTGCGGCCGGTGCACGCGGGCAACGGCTTCGAGGAGGCGCTCGAACAGATCCTCCAGGTGCTCAGGCTCGGCCTCGTACCGCCCGGCGGGCGGCTGCCCGCCGAGCGCGAGCTCGCGGGCCGGCTCGGCGTCAGCCGGGTCACGCTGCGCGAGGTGCTGAAGGTGCTCGCGGACCACGGCGAGGTGGAGAGCAGGCGGGGGCGGTACGGCGGGACGTTCGTGCGCCCGCGCCCCGCACCCGGCGCGGTACCGCACGCGGGCGGCGCAGAGCTGCGGCGCCGGGTGGCGCGCGCCGACCTCGACGACGTGCTGCGCTTCCGCGAGGTGCTGGAGTCGGGCGCCGCCGGGCTCTGCGCGGAGCAGGGCCTGGCCGACGGCGCGGCCGAGCGGCTGCGCGCCGCGCTCGCCGCGACGCACGAGGCGCCGCTCGGCGACTACCGCAGGCGGGACACGCTGCTGCACCTCGCCCTCGCCGAGCTCGCGGGCTCCCCCTCGCTCACGGCGCAGTACGCGGGGGTGCGCGCCCGGGTGAACGGCCTGCTGGACTGCATCCCCCTGCTGGTGCGCAATCTGGAGCACTCCCAGCGCCAGCACGCGGCGCTGGTCGGCGCGGTGCTCGACCGGGAGGCGGACGCGGCGCGCGAGATCGCGCGCGAGCACTGCGCGGGGACGGCGGCGCTGCTGCGCGGCTTCCTCGCCGACGGCGGCACCGTCGATGCACTGGACCACGAATGGTACGAACACAGACCTTTGGCCGGTCGTCGGCCCGGACTCGGGGAGGAGACGCGATGGCGCCGCTGATCGGCATCAGCACCTACTGGGAGGACCCGGCCGCCTGGGGGCCCTGGCGGATGCGGGCCGCGCTGCTGCCGGCCGGCTACTCCGGCCTCGTCCAGCGCGCCGGCGGCCTCGCCGTGATGCTGCCGCCGGGCGACCCGGGGACGGCTGCGTCCGTGGTGGCGCGGCTCGACGGCGTGGTGATCGCCGGCGGCTCCGACGTGGAGCCGGTGCGGTACGGGGCGGGGCCGCACCCGCGGACCGGGCCGCCCGCACGCGAGCGCGACGCCTGGGAGTTGGCGCTGATCGGCGCGGCGCTCGACGCGGACACCCCGCTGCTCGGCATCTGCCGGGGGCTGCAACTGCTGAACGTCGCGCGCGGCGGCACGCTCGTCCAGCACATCGAGGGCCATGTCGGCGAGGTGGCAGGGCAGTTCGGCGCGCATCCCGTGACGCCGCTGCCGGGGACGCGCTATGCGGGACTGGTGCCGGAGGAGTGCACCGTGCCGAGCCAGCACCACCAGTCGGTGGACCGCCTCGGCGACGGCCTGACCGTCTCGGCCGTGGCCCCGGACGGCACGGTGGAGGCGGTCGAACTGGCGGGCAGGCGCTGGGTGCTCGGCGTCCAGTGGCACCCCGAGATGGCGGACGACACCCGCGTCATGGCCGACTTCGTCCGCGCGGCGGCGGCCACCGCCTGAGCCGTACAGAGCCACCGCCCGAGGCGTACGGACACCGTCTGAGGCGTACACCCCCGGCGCAGGCGCCCGCACGCACCGGCGCACCCGCGCGGCCCCCCAGCCGCTGCCCTCAGCGCGGCCGCAGGGGTGAGCGCAGCGCCGCGGCGAGCGAGGCCGGTGCCTGTTCGAGGGACGGGCCGTACCAGGTGAGCATGCGGCCTTCGACCAGCGCGGCGGAAAGGCCGGGGAACGCCTCGGGGCCGTCGTCGGCCGTGAAGCGGTACGGCTCGTCGGGCAGGACGGCCAGCTCGGCGCCGGCCGCCCGCAGCTCGTCGAGCGGCACGCGCGGATAGCGCTCGGCGTGCCCCGCGTACACGTTGCGCACTCCGAGCCGGGACAGCAGGTCGCCGGCGAAGGTGTCCCGGCCGAGCACCATCCACGGCCTGCGCCACACCGGGACGACCGCGCGCGTCCGGCCGCCCGCAGGGGGCGGCACGGCGGCCCAGGCGGCGCGTGCCCGGTCGAGCCAGGGCGGCGGCGCCGCGAGGCCGCAGCCGCCGACCAGGACGCGGGTCAGCTCGGCGAACGCCTGCCCGAGCGTCCTGACCTCGGTGACGAGCACCTCGGCTCCGCCCGCGCGGAGCGCTTCGAGGTCGGCGGGGCGGTTCTCCTCCTCGTTGGCGACGACCAGGTCGGGGCGGAGCGCGAGGACGGCGGCCGTGTCGGGGCTCTTCGTGCCGCCGATCCTGGCCACGTCGAGGCCCGCGGGGCGCACGCACCAGTCGGTCGCGCCCACCAGTAGCCCGGGGGCGCTCACCGCGACGGCCTCGGTCAGCGAGGGGACGAGGGAGACGACCCGGGGGCGGGCGGCCACGGCGGCGCCCCGCTCAGCGGTCCCGGTCGAAGGTCGCGTCGATGTGCTCGGCGACGGCGACGACCAGGATGCGCGTGCCGGGCTCCGTGGTGCGCCAGCGGTGCCTGACCCCGCCGGAGAGGTAGAGCGTGTCGCCGCGCTCCAGCAGGTAGGAGCGGCCCTCGGCCTCGACCTCGACCGCACCGTCGGCGATGTACATGATCTCGTCGTTGCGGTGCTGGTACTCGCGCCCCGTGTCCTGCTCGCCGCTGTACTCCTTGGCGGCGAGCTGGTGGCCGCCGCGCACCACCCGCCGGATGCCGGGGGCCGAGGCCCCGGCGCCGCAGTCGCCGCGTACGACGTCGACGGTGCGGGCGGAGTCCGCCGCGGCGCGCAGCGCGGCGGGCGTGGTCTCCAGGGCGTCCGCGACCCGTTCGAGTGAGCGGGTGCTCGGCCGGGCACGCTCGTTCTCGATCTGGCTGAGGAAGGGCACCGACAGGCCGCTGCGCGCGGCGACCGCCGCCAGCGTGAACCCGAGCGACCTGCGCCGCCTGCGGACGGCCGCGCCCACTCTCAGCGCTTCCTTGTCGTCCATGTCTGGGCTCCCTCCCGGCCGGACCGCCATCTTCTCAGAGGTCACGCCCTGACAAGACTTGTCGTTTCCGAGCCGAGAGGGAACCGGAAAGGGGGTGAGCCCCGTCACAACGGGTGCTCACCCCTCGACGCAGCGTTTCCGGCCGCCGCTCACCGTGCCGGGCGACGGGCCTCCCGGGTGCGCCGGGAGGCCCGCACACCGTGCTACATCGGGGCCATCCTGTCCACGATGCCGGGGTTCTTGGCCATCCACGCCTTGACGGCGTCCTCCTCGTGGCCGGTCCCCGCCTTCTTGATCTGGCTCTCCAGACCGCCCAGCTCCGCGTCCGACATGTGGAAGTCCTTCAGCCACTTGGTCAGCTGCGGGTACTGCTGGGGGAACTTCTTGCTGGCCACAGTGGTCAGCTTGTCACCGGTGCCGAACGCCTTCTGCGGGTCGGCGAGCTTGGTCAGCTTGTACGTGCTGTACGCCCAGTGCGGGGACCACAGCACGACGGCGACCGGCTTCTTCTGTGCGTAGTCGCGCTTGAGCTCGGCGAGCATGCCGGGCGTCGAGCCGTCGACGACCTTGTACTCCTTGTCGACGCCGTACGTCGGCAGGACCTTGTGCTTGAGGAGGTTCATCTCCTCGGTGCCCGGCTCGATCCCGATGATCCGGTTGCCGAACTCCTTGCCCTTGCCCTTGAGGTCGCTGTACGACTTCACGCCCTTGACGTAGCTGGGCACCGCGACCTCCAGGGAGGTCGGCCCGTACCAGTACCCGATCTTGGTCAGGTCCTTGTGGTACTTGTCCCAGTACGGCTTCTGCGTGTACGGCAGCCAGCCGTCGAACTGCACGTCGAGCTGGCCTCTGGCGAGCGCCGTGTACATCGGGCCCACGTCGAACTGCTTGAGGTTCATCGTGTAGCCGCGCTTGGCCAGCACCTCCTTCCAGAGGTAGGTGGCCGCGACGTCCTCGTCCCAGGGGAACCAGGCGACGTTCAGCGGGCGGCCGGCCTCCTTGGCGACGGCCGCCGCGACCGCCTTGTTCTGCTGGGGCACGGGGGCCCACTTGTCGACCACGCCCGGGTTGGCCTTGAGCCAGGCCTTGACCGCCTCGGGCTCGTGGCCGGTGCCGTACTTCTGGATCTCCGCCTCGAGGCTGCTGAGCTGGGTCTCGCTCATGTGGAAGTTCTTCAGCCAGCCGGCCACGGCCGGGTTGTCGGCGGTGAAGCCCTTGCGGGCGAGCGCGTGGATGCTGTCGCCCTTGCCCCAGGCGTTCTTGGGGTCGGCGAGCTTGGTGAGCTTGTACGTGCTGTACGCCCAGTGCGGGGACCACAACACGACGGCCACCGGCTTCTTCTGCGCGTAGTCGCGCTTCAGCTCGGAGAGCATGCTCGGCGTGGAGCCGTCGGTGACGGTGTACTCCTTGTCGAGGCCGTACGCCTTGAGCACCTTCGTCTTGAGCAGGCCCATCTCACCGGCGCTCGGCTCGATACCGATGATCCGGCCGCCGAACTCCTTGCTCTTGCCCTTCAGGTCCGCCATGGACTTGACGCCCTTGACGTACGACGGGACGGAGACCTCGAGCGAGGTCTGGTCGTACCACTTGCCCATGTCCTCCAGCTTGCTGCCGTACTTCTTCCAGTAGGCGGCGTGCGTGGTGGGCAGCCAGGAGTCGGTCTGCAGGTCGATCTGGCCGTTGGCCTGGCCCTGGTAGAGCGCGCCGGCGTCGTACTGCTTGACGTCGGCCTTGTAGCCGCGCTCCTGGAGCATCTCCTGCCACAGGTACGTGGTGGCGATGCCCTCGTCCCACGGGATGTATCCGATGCTGACGGACTTGCCGTGGCCGACGTCCCGCGTGTCGGCGACCTTGGCGGTGCCGGAGTCGGAGCCGCCGAAGAGGCCGATGCCACCTGCGGCGAGCGCCAGGACCACGACGCCGACGAGCGCCACGACGGGCTGCGGCCGGTGGTTCCAGACCTTGAGCCCCGCGACCCCGCTGGCCATCTCCCGCGCCTTGGCGAGGGTGCGGCGGCCGAGCGGCGAGACCTGCTGGCCCAGCGCGCCGGTCATCCGGTCGAGGTAGATCGCCACGATGACGATGGAGATGCCGGCCTCGAAGCCGAGGCCGATGTTGACGTTGCCGATGGCCTGGAAGACGTCGCCGCCGAGGCCGCCGCCGCCGACCATGCCTGCGATGACCACCATGGAGAGCGCGAGCATCACGTTCTGGGTGACACCGGCCATGATCGTCTGCATGGCGAGGGGCAGCTGCACCCGCAGCAGCGTCTGGCGCGGGGGCGTGCCGAACGCGTCGGCGGCCTCGACCAGCTCCTCGTCGACCTGGCGGATGCCCAGCTCGGTCATGCGCACGCCGGGCGGCAGGGCGAAGACGATCGTCGCGATGATGCCGGGCACGACGCCGACGCCGAAGAAGATGACGCCGGGGATCAGGTAGACCATGGCGGGCATGGTCTGCATGAAGTCCAGGATCGGCCGGAACACCGAGCTGACGGTCTTGGACCTGGCGGCCCAGATGCCGAGCGGCACGCCGATCACCAGGGTCAGGACCGTGGCGACCAGGACGAGCGACAGCGTCTGCATCGAGTGGTCCCACAACTCGATGGAGTCGATCAGTGCGAAGCCGATGAAGGCGAGCACACCTGCGGACAGGCTCCGCAGCCACCAGGCGATGACGGCGAAGATGCCCGCGAGCAGCAGCGGCTGCGGGGCCGACAGGACGTCGAATATCCAGTCGTAGAGGTGGTTGACGAGCCAGGACACCGCGTCGAACAGCCAGGACAGGTTGTCCTGGAGCCAGTTCACCGCGCTGTCGACCCAGTCGCCCAGCGGGATCCTAGGCACTGGCCACCGCCTTGCCCGTGGCGGAGTCCGCGTCGGCGGCGGCGCCCTCGGCGCCCGCCCCCTCGTCGGAGTCCGGCGGGGTCATGGGCTCGCCGAGCACGGCGAGCAGCCGGGACCGCGGCACGACGCCGACGAGCCCGCCGTCCTCGCCGGTGACGGCGACCGGGGCCGCGCTGGTCGAGCAGGGCGTGAACAGCTCGATGATCGGCGTGTCCTCGGAGACCGTGGCGGGCGCGGCGGCGAGAACGTCCTCGGCGGTGCGCAGCTCCTTGCCGGAGTCCGTACGGGTGCCGAAGGCGGCCTCGGGGTCGGCCATGATGGCGCCCGCGGTCAGCACGCGGGAGCGGTCGACGTCCTGGGTGAAGGACGCGACGTAGTCGTTGGCCGGGGTGACCAGGATGTCCTGCCCGGTGCCGAGCTGAACGATCTTCCCGTCGCGCATCACGGCGATCCGGTCGCCGAGGCGCATGGCCTCGTTCAGATCGTGCGTGATGAAGACGATGGTCTTCTTCAGCCTCTTCTGGAGCGTCAGGAGCTGGTCCTGCATGTCACGGCGGATCAGCGGGTCGAGGGCGCTGAACGACTCGTCCATGAGGAGCAGGTCCGCGTCGGTGGCGAGCGCGCGGGCGAGGCCCACGCGCTGCTGCATGCCGCCGGACAGCTCGTCGGGCCAGGAGTCCTCCCAGCCGCCGAGCCCCGCGAGCTCCAGGGACTCGCGGGCCTTCGCCTCGCGCTGCTTGCGCGGCACGCCCTGGACCTCCAGGCCGTAGGCCGCGTTCTCCAGCACGCTGCGGTGCGGGAAGAGGGCGAAGTGCTGGAAGACCATGCTGATCTTGGTCGACCTGACGGAGCGCAACCCCTCCTTGGACAGGGCGGTGAGGTCCTGCCCGTCGAAGAGGACCCGCCCGTCGGTCGGTTCGAGCAGGCCGTTCAGCATGCGCAGCAAGGTGGACTTGCCGGAGCCCGACAAGCCCATCACCACGAAGATCTGCCCCGGCTCGACTGTGAAGGATGCGTCGATGACGGCGGCCGTCGTTCCGTCCGCGCGAAGCTCCTCGCGGTCCGCGCCTTCGCGGAGCTTCGTCACGGCCTCATCGGGTCGTCTGCCGAACACTTTGTACAAGTGCTCGGCTTGCAGCCTGGACACATAAACCTCACGGGTCGAACCGGAAAACGGCCCGCCACCCCCGCCGGGCGAGCCGTGGAGCGGCACGGGGTCTGCCCGCTTCGCCGGCCGTCCGGCCGCCTTGGGCCGGAGGCTGGTCCGCTCCGGCTGCGCGCCTGCCCTCACTTGTACAGACCAAACAATTATGTGATTTACATCATACTAATCGGGCGCCTCGCTCTTGCACGCGGGACATCCCGGGTGTTCACGGTCAACCCCGGCTGTCGGTGCCGTACGGCATCATCGGCGGCGTGACGCGACGCCTGATGCTCCTCGACACCGCCTCCCTCTACTTCCGCGCGTACTACGGCGTGCCCGACTCCGTGCGCGCCCCCGACGGCACCCCGGTCAACGCCGTGCGCGGCCTGCTCGACTTCATCGCACGGCTGGTCCAGGACCACCGGCCGGACGCGCTCGTGGCCTGCATGGACGCCGACTGGCGCCCGCAGTGGCGGGTCGAGCTCATCCCTTCCTACAAGGCGCACCGGGTCGCAGCCGAGGCCCCGGTCGGCGGCGAAGGCACCGATGTCGAGGAAGTTCCCGACACGCTCTCGCCGCAGGTCCCGGTCATCGAGGACGTGCTGGACGCGCTGGGCATCGCGCGCGCCGGCGCCGCGGACTACGAGGCGGACGACGTGATCGGTACGTTCACCGCGCGGGCGACGGGCCCCGTCGACATCGTCACCGGCGACCGCGACCTCTACCAGCTGGTCGACGACGCCCGCGGGGTGCGCGTCCTCTACCCCCTCAAGGGTGTCGGCACGCTCCAGCTCACCGACGAGGCGGTGCTGCGGGAGAAGTACGGGGTCTCCGGCGCGCGCTACGCGGACCTGGCGCTGCTGCGCGGCGACCCGAGCGACGGGCTGCCCGGCGTGCCCGGCATCGGCGAGAAGACCGCGGCCAAGCTGCTCCACGCCCACGGCGACCTCGCGGGGATCCTCGCCGCCGCGGACGACCCGCACAGCGGGCTCACGCCCGCCCAGCGCAAGCGCATCGGCGAGGCGCGCCCCTATCTGGCGGTCGCGCCGCGGGTCGTGCGGGTCGCCTCCGACGTGCCGCTGCCCGCGGTGGACACCGCGCTGCCCGCCGCGCCGCGCGACCCGGAAGCGCTGGACGCCCTGGCGCGCCGGTGGGGGCTCGGCGGATCGCTGACACGGCTCCTCTCCACGCTCGCCCGCTGAGGTGTTAACTTAGGTAAGCCTAATCTGATAGCCCACAACGATCAGGGGAGTTGGCCGTGGCGGAGGAACCGCGCCGCAAGGCACCGACGGTCCGCGAGGCGCGCGTGCTGCGCACCGAGCGCATCACTCCGCACATGGTGCGGGTCGTGCTCGGCGGAGAAGGGCTGGCCGCCGTCGAGTGCGGCGAGTTCACCGACCACTACGTGAAGGTGGTCTTCGGCGCCCCGGGCGTCGCCTACCCCGAGCCCTACGACATGGAGCGCATCCGCGCGGAGTTCCCGCGCGAGCAGTGGCCCACGACGCGCACGTACACGGTGCGCGCCTTCGACCGGGACGCGCTGGAGATGACGATCGACTTCGTCGTCCACGGCGACGAGGGGCTCGCCGGCCCCTGGGCCGCCGGTGCACAACCCGGCGAGACGCTCCGCTTCCTCGGCCCCGGCGGCGGCTACGCGCCGTCCGCGGACGCCGACTGGCACCTGCTCGCCGGCGACGAGAGCGCGCTCCCCGCGATCGCCGCCTCCCTCGAACGGGTCCCCGCGGGGGCCCCGGTGCACGCGTTCGTGGAGATCGAGGGCCCCGAGGAGGAGCAGAAGATCGCCTGCCCCGACGGCGTCGAGGTGACCTGGCTGCACCGCGCAGGCCGCCCGGTCGGCGAGGCACTGGTCGCCGCGGTGCGCGCGCTGGACTTCCCCGAGGGTGCCGTGCACGCGTTCGTCCACGGCGAGGCCGGCTTCGTGAAGGAGCTGCGCCGCCATCTGCGCCACGACCGCAAGGTGCCCGTCGAGCGCCTGTCCCTCTCCGGGTACTGGCGGCACGGCCACGACGACGAGGCGTGGCGCGCCGTCAAGCGCGAGTGGAACGCCCAGGTGGAGCGCGAGCAGGAGGGCCAGGTCCCGGCCTGAGCCCGACCCGCCCGCGCGGCCGCGCCGCGCGGGCGGCCCGAGGTCCGCGCTCCGGGGCCGCGCCCCGCGAGAATGCGCGGCATGACCGTTGCCGTCGCCCTCTTCACCTCCGACCTGCGCGTCCACGACCAGCCCGTGCTGCATGCCGCGCTGCGAGCCGCAGACCAGGTGGTCCCGCTGTTCGTGCGCGACGACGGCATCCACCGCGCCGGGTTCGACGCGCCGAACCGGCGGGCGTTCCTCGCCGACTGCCTCGCCTCGCTCGACGCCGAGCTGCGCGAGCGGGGCGGCCGCCTCGTCGTCCGTACGGGTGAAACCGTCGACCAGGTCTGCCGGGTGGTGCGGGAGACCGGCGCGCACGAGGTGCATGTCGCCGCCGGGGTCAGCGGGTACGCGCTGGGCCGTGAGCAGCGGCTGCGCGAGGCGCTCACCGGCCTGCGGTGCGCGCTGCACGCCCACGACGCCGTGGTCACGGCCCTGCCGCCGGGCCGTGTCACCCCCGCTTCCGGCGACCACTTCGCCGTCTTCACCCCCTACTTCAGGCGCTGGCAGCAGGAGGGCGTACGCACGGCACACGGCGCGCCCAGGTCCGTGGACGTCCCGCGGGTGAAGGGCGAGAAGCCGCCCCGCAGGTCCGACGTCGCCGGCGTCTCCCCAGAAGTGCCCGAGGGCGGCGAGACGGCGGCACGCAAGCGGCTCACGGCCTGGCTGCGCTCCGGCATCGCGGAGTACGAGGACCGCCACGACGACCTCGCGGGCGACGCCACGTCACGGCTCTCGCCCTACCTCCACTTCGGCTGCCTCTCCGCGGCGGAGCTGGTGCAGCGGGCCGGCCGCAAGGGCGGCGCGGGCGCCGAGGCCTTCGTACGGCAGCTCGCCTGGCGCGACTTCCACCACCAGGTGCTCGCCGCACGGCCCGCGGCCTCCTGGTCCGACTACCGGGACAGGGGCGACCGCTGGTCCACGGGGGCCGCGACGGACCGGGCGGTCGAGGCGTGGCGACAGGGCCGCACGGGCTATCCGGTGGTGGACGCGGCGATGCGGCAGCTGCGCCACGAGGGCTGGATGCACAACAGGGCGCGCCTGCTCGTCGCGAGTTTCCTCACCAAGACGCTCTACGCGGACTGGCGTCTCGGCGCCGAGCACTTCCTCAGCCTGCTCGTCGACGGCGACCTCGCGAACAACCAGCTCAACTGGCAGTGGGCCGCGGGCACCGGCACCGACACCCGCCCCAACCGGGTGCTCAACCCGCTCACCCAGGCCAGGCGGTTCGACCCGCGGGGCGCCTATGTGCGGCGCTGGGTGCCCGAACTCGCCGATGTGGCGGGCGCTGCCGTGCACCGGCCCTGGCGCCTGCCCGAGGCAGAGCGCGCCGCGCTCGACTATCCGGAGCCGGTGGTGGACCTGGCGGCCGGCCGCGACCGCTTCCTGCGGGCCAGGGGTGCCTGAGCGCGGCGGCCCGTGCGGCCCCGGTGCGCCGGGTCGCGCCCGCCGCCGCACCGGGGCAGGCACCGCTCAGCCCACCGAGCTGTACGCCACCACGCCGCGCCGCATGCCCTCGATCGCCCGGCGCGCGTTGCGCGCGACCGTGGACCCGTCGGACGACGGGACCGCCGCGATCTGACCCAGCACGTCGATCACCTGCTTGCACCAGCGCACGAAGTCGCCCGCCGGCATCTCCGCCTCCCGCAGCACCTCGTCGAGGCCACGGCCGGACGCCCACATGTACGCGGCCCAGGCGAAGCCCAGGTCCGGCTCGCGCTGGCCGACGCCCTCCGCCTGGTTGATGCGGAACTCGTCCTCCAGCGCGTCGAGCCTGCCCCAGGTCCTGACCATTTCGGCGAGCGCCGTCTTGGCCGGGCCCGAGGGCGTCTTCGGCACCACCGCGTCCTCGGTCTGCCGGGACTCGAAGACCAGCGCCGACACGCACGCGGCGAGCTCGGCGGGCCCGAGCCCCTCCCACACGCCCTCGCGCAGGCACTCGCTCGCGAGCAGGTCGAGCTCGCCGTAGAGGCGCGCGAGCCGCTTGCCGTGCGAGGTGACCTCGTCGCCGCGCAGGTAGTCGAGCTCGGTGAGCAGCCCGACGATCCGGTCGAAGGTCCGCGCGATGGTGTTCGTACGCCCCTCGATCCGGCGTTCCAGCTGCCGCGTGTCCCGGGTCAGCCGGTGGTAGCGCTCGGCCCACCGCGCGTGGTCCTCGCGCTCGCTGCACCCGTGGCACGGGTGGGCGCGCAGCGCCGTGCGCAGCCGGGCGATCTCCCGGTCGTCGGCGGCCGCCGCGCGCTGCTTGCGGTGCCGCTCGGGCGCGATGTGGCCGGCCTTCGTGCGCAGCGCCGACGCCAGGTCGCGGCGCGACTGGGGCGAGCGCGCGTTGAACGACTTCGGAATGCGCATCCGTTCGAGGGGCTCGACCGGCACCGGGAAGTCGATCGCGCCGAGCCGCTTGACCTGCCGCTCGGCGGTCAGCACCAGCGGCCGCGGGCCCTCGTGGTACTCCACGCCCGCGTGTCCGCGGTGCCCGCCCGCACGGCCGGCGGGCACGCCCGGGTCGAGCACCAGGGCGAGACCGGCGAACTTGCCGGTCGGCACGTGGATCACGTCGCCCGGCCTGAGCTTCTCCAGCGAGGCGGCCGCCTGCGCCCTGCGCTGCGCCGCGCCCTGCTTCGCCAGCTCGTTCTCCCGGTCCTTGAGCTCCCTGCGCAGCCGCGCGTACTCCTCGAAGTCGCCGAGGTGGCAGGTCATGCCCTCGCGGTAGCCCGCGAGGCCCTCCTCGTTGCGCTGGACCTGCCGGGAGATCCCGACGACCGACCGGTCCGCCTGGAACTGCGCGAAGGACGTCTCCAGCAGCTCGCGCGACCGGTGGCGCCCGAACTGCCCCACCAGATTGACCGCCATGTTGTACGAGGGCCGGAAGCTGGAGCGCAGCGGGTACGTGCGGGTGCCCGCGAGCCCGGCGAGGGCACCCGGGTCCATCCCACGCTGCCACAGCACCACCGCATGGCCCTCGACGTCGATGCCGCGCCGCCCCGCACGCCCGGTGAGCTGGGTGTACTCCCCCGGCGTGATGTCGGCGTGCTGCTCGCCGTTCCACTTGACGAGCTTCTCAAGGATCACCGTGCGCGCGGGCATGTTGATCCCGAGCGCCAGCGTCTCGGTGGCGAAGACCGCCTTGACCAGGCCCCGGACGAACAGCTCCTCCACGACCTCCTTGAACGTCGGCAGCATGCCGGCGTGGTGGGCCGCGATGCCCCGTTCGAGCCCTTCGAGCCACTCGTAGTAGCCGAGGACGTGCAGGTCCTCGGTGGGGATGGAGGACGTGCGCTGCTCGACGATCTCGCGGACCTCGGCGCGCGCGGCCTCCCCGTTGAGCCGCAGGCCCGCGTAGAGGCACTGCTGCACGGCGGCCTCGCAGCCGGCCCGGCTGAAGATGAACGTGATCGCGGGCAGCAGGCCCTCGGCGTCCAGCCGGTCGATCACCTCGGGCCGCGACGGCGTCCAGATCCGGCTGCGCTGTCTTCGCTCGCGCTCGCGGTCGGCCTCGCGGACCATCCTGCCGCGCCTGCGGTCGCGCGGGTTGTACGTGCGCTGGTTCTCCATCCGCGCCATGCGGACCAGGTCGGGGTTGACCTCGCGCTTGGCCTCGCCGCGGCCGCCGTGGTCGGTCTCCTCCTCGAAGAGGTCGTACATCCTGCGGCCCGCGAGGACGTGCTGCCACAGCGGCACGGGCCGGTGCTCGGAGACGATGACCGCGGTGTCGCCGCGCACGGTGTCCAGCCAGTCGCCGAACTCCTCGGCGTTGGAGACGGTCGCGGAGAGCGAGACCAGCGTGACCGACTCCGGCAGGTGGATGATCACCTCTTCCCAGACCGCGCCGCGGAACCGGTCGGAGAGGTAGTGCACCTCGTCCATGACGACATAGCCGAGTCCGGTGAGCGCCTGGGAGCCCGCGTAGAGCATGTTGCGCAGGACCTCGGTGGTCATGACGACCACCGGCGCGTCGGCGTTGACGCTGTTGTCGCCGGTCAGCAGGCCGACCTTGTCGGCGCCGTACCGGGCGGCGAGGTCCGCGTACTTCTGGTTGGACAGCGCCTTGATGGGCGTCGTGTAGAAGCACTTGCGGCCCTCTCTGAGGGCCAGGTGCACGGCGAACTCGCCGACGATGGTCTTGCCCGAGCCGGTCGGCGCGGCGACCAGCACCCCCTTTCCCGACTCAAGGGCCTCGCACGCCTCGATCTGGAAGGGGTCGAGGCCGAACTCGTACATCTCACGGAAGGGGGCGAGCGCGGTGGCCTGCACGGCGTTGCGGATGCGGGCGGCCGCATAGCGCTCGGCGGGAGAAAGGTCCTCTGTCATCTCGCCCACGAGCCTACCCGCCACCTCGGACACTCACCTCGGTCTTTCGCCCCGGTACCCGGTGCCCGGTACGCCCCCGGCTCCCCGCACACGGCGTGCGGGGAGCCGGGGGCCGGACGGCGCTGGCGGGTCAGGTCACGTCGTCGAAGCCGTTGACCCGGTGCCCCTCGGACTGCTCCGGCAGAGCGGGGGCGGAGGCGACCGGCTCGACGGGCTCGACGCGCTGCGGGGCCAGGTCGAGGTCGGAGGCCTCGTCGTCGTCGGGGCCGCCCTCGTCGCGCAGCCGCTTGCGCCGGTCGTTGAGGTAGGCGACGAAGCAGGCGGCGAAGTAGAGGATCCAGATGGGCGCGGCCAGGGCCAGCATCGACAGCGGGTCGGTGCTGGGGGTGGCCACCGCGGCGAACACCGTGATCCCCATGATCATCAGCCGCCACCAGCCGAGCATCCGCTGCGCGCTGAGGATCCCGACGAAGTTCAGCATCACCAGCAGGAGCGGCATCTCGAAGGAGAGGCCGAAGACGAGGACCATGCGGGTGACGAGGTCGAGCAGGTCGTCGAGGGGCAGCAGGTTGGCGATGTTGTTCGGCGTGAAGTCGAGGAGGACCTTGGCCGTGGTCGGCAGCACCTCGTAGGCGAAGAAGGCGCCGAAGAAGAACAGCGGCACGCCGCTGCCGACGAAGATGAGGGCGTACTTCTTCTCGTGCCGGTGCAGGCCGGGGGCGATGAACGCCCACAGCTGGTACAGCCAGATCGGCGAGGCGCACACGACGCCCGCCATCAGGGTGACCTTCAGGGCCAGCGAGAACGGGCCGAGCAGGCCGTTCATCGTGATGTTGGCGCAGGGCTGGCCCTTGTGGTGGGCGAGCGAGGTGAAGTCACCCGAGCACCCGACGGACTGGAGGACCGGGTGGGTGAAGAAGTTGATGATGTCGTTGTAGAAGAACCCGGCGACACAGGCGACGACGACGATCGCCAGGAGGCCCTTCGCCAACCTGTTGCGCAGCTCTCTCAGGTGCTCCACGAGGGGCATGCGACCCTCGGGGTCCTTCTGCTGCTTGCGGGCAGAGCTGGCCAACCCACTTCCTCATCTCGTGCGGCGGACACACGCCGGCAGGCGGCGCCGCTCCTGGCCCTTGGTGCGGTACGGCTCAGCGCTGGGTGGTGTCCGAGGGCTCGGTGACCGGGCGGGCGGTCGTCACGTCGCCGGGCGCGGCCTTGATGGTGCGCTGGGCCTCGGCGTCGTGCGGCGGGTCGGCGGGGGCGCTCTGGCCCTGGTCCGACTTCATCGCCTTCGCCTCGCTCTTGAGGATGCGGGCGGACTTGCCGAGCGAACGCGCCATGTCCGGAAGCTTCTTCGCACCGAACAGCAGGACGATCACGACGAGGATGAGAATGATCTCGGGGGCGCCGAGCCTTCCGAACATAATGGTTACCTTCTCACCGAGGCGGCATGGGGGGCCTGCGTCACACAGGGCGGACGGGTGCCCGACCGGTGTCCTACGCAAGGATCGTAACGCCCGGGGATGAACCCCGGGCAATCCCTGTGCGTACTTCCGCACGCGGCCCAATGCCTCGCTCGCTGGGCCACGGACGCCAGCGTACCCGCCGAACACGCATTCCAGGAGGGGGCGGAGAAATGCGGGCCGCCGCGGGATCCCCGTGCGGCGCCCGGGCCGCGCGCCGGCCTATCGCAGCGCCTCGCCCGACGCGGCCATCCGCTCGGCGGCCCGTTCGAGGTCCGTGGCCGCCCGGTTGATCCGGTCGGTGGTGTGGGCCACTTGGCGGCCGAGCCGCTCGGTTTCGAGGAAGACGCGGACGGCGAGCACACCGAGCACGGCGGTCCCGCAGAACCCGAGGGCGATCGCGAGCATGGGCCAGAGCATGGGCGAGAGCCTAGTGCCTCAGGTCACCCGGCGGCGCCGCCGGGCGCACGCCCCGCGGTGCCCGCGACGCTGTGCAGGCGGAGCGTCCTGACGCCGCCCTCGCTGAGCAGTTCCACGATCCGCTCCCCCGCCGGCTTGCGGACCGAGGCCTCGCAGTCCGGGCAGGTGAAGGAGTAGGACGTGGTGCGCCTGCTGGCTCCTATGGCCAGCAGGAAGGCGTCGGCCGGCAGTTCGAAGCCGGCCCGGCACTCGGGGCAGGCGGCCTTGAAGCGCACGGGTGCGACGGCGGTGAGCTCGTCCTCAGGCGCGTGGTCGGCAGGACCGGGCGTGTCGGACCCGTCGGGCGTGGGGGGCATGGTTCCCGGGTCTCCTTCTACTCGCGGCCTTGGAGGCCTGCGCGGTCCGCGGGCGCGTGGGGGGTGCCCTGCGGGTGGGCGGCGTGCGGCCGTGCGGCGGCGTCTTCGGGGGCCTCTCCGTCCTCGTACGGGCGGACGCCGGTGTCTTTGGTGCCGCCCGCACCCTCGTACGCGGCCAGCGCGTCGCGCGCCGCCTGCCGTGCGCTCTCGGCGAGGTCGGGCGGCGAGACGATGCGGCCCTCGCCGCCGAGCCGCAGCGCGAGGCGGCGCAGCGAGGCGGGCGCGGGGGTGCGCAGCGTGATGCGCAGGCCGCCGTCCGGCAGCTCGTCGGCGCTGTCGTGCGGGTAGTACTCGGCGACCCAGCGCCCGCCCGGGCCCACCTCCACGACGACCTCGGGGTCGTCGGCGGACGGCTGGACGAGCCCCTCCGACAGGTCGCGCGGCTCGATGGCGGGCGGCGCCGCGGGCTCGTCGAGCAGTTTGATCTCGGCGACGCGGTCGAGCCGGAAGGTGCGCCGGGCCTCGGAGAGGTGGCACCAGCCCTCCAGGTAGGTGTGGCCGACGGCGAACAGCCTGATCGGGTCCACCTCCCGCTCGGTCAGCTCGTCGCGCGCGGGCGAGTAGTAGCGCAGCCAGAGCCTGCGCCGTTCGGAGATGGCCCGGTCGACGTCGGCGAAGACCCCGCCCTCGGACTCGAAGGTGACGGAGAGCCGGGAGCTGGCGCCCGCGGCCTCGCCCGCCGCGGCCTCCAGCTTGGCGGTGGCGCGCAGCAGCGCCTCCCGGTCGCCGTCGCGCAGCCCCGGCAGGGTCGCGACGGCGCGGGCGGCGACGAGCAGCGCGGTGGCCTCGTCGGCGGCGATCCGCAGCGGCTCCGCGACGTCGTCGGGGTTGTGCCACCAGATGCGGTCGCCGTCGGTGTCGATGTCGAGGAGGTCGCCGCCGCGGAAGCTGGTGCCGCACATGGGCAGCACGTCCAGGTCGGCGATGAGCTCGTCCTCGCTGATGCCGAAGGCCCTGGCCACGTCGGAGACATGGGCGCCAGGACGCTCGCGCAGATAGGTCACGAGCGAGAGCATGCGTCTGGTGCGGTCGATGGCGTTGCCGTTGGCGGTGGCCATGGTGCGTGTCCCCTTCTCAGCCCGCGGCCACGGCGCGCAGCCGGTCCACGACGTCGGCCCGCAGATCGGCGGGTTCCCTGACGACCACGTCGGGGCCGAACTCGACGAGCCACGCGTCGAGGCCGTGCCCGTAGGGGATCTCCAGCTCGTCCCAGCCGTCGCCGAGCTCGCGGGAGGAGAGCGCCTTGGCGCGCAGCGGGTAGCCGGCCCCGGCCCGCAGCCTGATCAGGGCCGAGCGGGTCGCGGTCTCGCCCGCCCAGGTCTCGACGGTCTCCCGGACGGTGGAGACGTCGGGCACGGGCGCCGTGAAGGAGCCGCTGCGCGTCCTGACGCGCCCGCTGATCCGGGAGAGCCGGAAGACGCGCTCGGCGCCGCGGTCGCGGTCATGGCCCGCCAGGTACCAGTGGCCGCGCCAGCACTCCAGCGTCCAGGGCTCGACCTGCCGCTGCTCGGGGCGGGCGGCGCTGGCCTTGCGGTAGTCGAAGGAGACGGGCCTGCGGTCGCGACAGGCGAGCATCAGCGGCTCGAAGGCGGCCTCGTGCACGGGGATGCGGGGTTCGAGGGCGCTGTGGTGCGCCTCGTAGCTGTCCTCGGCCTCCGGCATGCCGGCGGCGCGCAGCTTGTGCAGGGCGCCGCTCGCCGCGCCCGCGAGGCGCGCCTGCTGCCAGACGCGTGCGGCGACGCCGAGCGCCGCGGCCTCCTCGGCGTCCAGGGTGATGGCGGGCAGCCGGTTGCTGTCGCGGCGAGCGAGGTAGCCGGTCTCCCCGTCGAGCCCCTCGACAGTCTCGATGACGAGGCCGAGTTCGCGCAGGTCGTCCTTGTCCCGCTCGAACATCCGGTTGAAGCCGTCGTCGGTGCCCGCTTCCAGGTACGCCTCGATGGAGCCGCGCAGCTCGCGCTTGCTGAGGGGGCGTCGGGTCCCGAGCAGACACAGCGCCAGGTTCATCAGCCGCTCTGCCTTGGCAATGGCCATCGACGCCCCTCCGTGTGGTGCCTGTGCTGGTCGACGGTACCGCCCCCGGGCGGACCTGGAAAAGCTGAGGGCCCGCGCCGACCGGCACGGGCCCTCTCGCGAACGGAAATGATCAGACCGCGACCAGGTCGCAGACGAAGATCAGCGTCTCGCCTGGGGCGATGCGGCCGCCCGCGCCCTGGTCCCCGTAGGCGAGGTGCGCGGGGATGATCAGCTGGCGGCGCCCGCCGACCTTCATGCCCTGCACGCCCTTGTCCCAGCCGGAGATGACCTGGCCGACACCGAGCTGGAACCTGAGCGGGGTGCCGCGGTTCCAGGACGAGTCGAACTCCTCACCGGTGGAGAACGCCACGCCCACGTAGTGGACGGCGACGGTGTCGCCGGCCTTCGCCTCGGCGCCCTCGCCCTCCCAGAGGTCCTTGATCTCCAGGTCGGCGGGCGGCTCGCCGCCGGGGAAGTCGACCTCGGGCTTCTCGTTCTTCACTGCACTGCTCCTCGCGGGTTGTACGCGTTGCTCTGGTGAACCGCCCAAGTCTTACACTGCGCCGAGGATGTCCACGACGAAGACCAGGGTCGAGTTCTTGGGCAGGTCCGGGCTCGGTGACTGGTTGCCGTAGCCGAGGCTCGGCGGGATCACCAGCAGGACGCGGCTGCCGACCTTCTGGCCGACGATGCCCTGGTCCCAGCCCTTGATGACGGCGCCGGTGCCGATGGCCGTGGTCAGCGGCACCCCGCTGTTGAAGGAGCTGTCGAACGCCTTGGCGGGCGACTTTCCCTCGTTGGGCTTCCAGGCGGCGCCGGTGTACTGCATCACCACGGTCTGGCCGCTCTTGACGGTCGCGCCCTTGCCGGGGATGAGCGTCTTCTTGACGAGGTCCTTCGGCGGGTCGGACTTCGGCACCTGGATGGTGGCAGGGGCCGCGGCGTCGGCCTTGATCTGCGGCAAGTCCTTCGGAACGGCCGACTGGGAGCCGCTGACCTGCTTGGGCAGGGTCTTCTGGATGTCCAGGACGAACACGAGCGTGTCGCTGCCCTTGACGCCGAGCTGCTGGTTGCCCTGGCTGCCGAAGCCGGCCGTCGGCGGGGCGACCACCAGGACGCGGCTGCCGACCTTCTGGCCGACGACGGCCTGGGAGAACGCGGGGATGATCTGCGGGGAGCCCGCCGGGATCACCTGGGGGGACGCGCCCTTGTCGTACGAGCTGCCGAGGTCCTTGCCGCCCCACACCTTGGCGGTGAAGCCGGCGACCACGAGCTGGTCCTTCTTGATGGCCGGGCCGCTGCCCTGGGACAGGGAGTGGACGACGAACTTGTCGGTCGGCTTCCCCTTCGGGACGCTGATGTCGGCCTTCTTGCCTGACGCGCCGCTGACGGACGGCATCGGGTCGGCCGAGCCGACCGGCGTCGGGGGTTTCGCGGGTGCGGACGCGCTCGGACTCGGCGCGGCCGAAGACGCCGCGTCGTCCTTCTTGTTGTCACCGCTGCAGGCTGCGGTCAGCACCAAGGCCGGCACGATCAGCAAGGCTGCAAGACTGCGTCGCACAGTGGGTCCTCGTGGGGTAGGCGTTAGATCGGTGGCCGCCACTCTACGACTCTTCCCCCACCCGTCACCCTCGTCGCACGGCGTGGGCCCCGTACGCACTCGTACGGGGCCCACGGCCGGGAGGGACTCACGCGCGCCCCGTCACATCCCCGCGATGAGCTTCTCCACCCGGTCGTCGACCGACCGGAACGGGTCCTTGCACAGGACGGTGCGCTGCGCCTGGTCGTTCAGCTTGAGGTGGACCCAGTCGACGGTGAAGTCGCGCCGCTGCTCCTGGGCCCTGCGGATGAAGTCGCCGCGCAGCCGCGCCCTCGTGGTCTGCGGCGGCACCGACTTGCCCTCGAAGATCCGCAGGTCGTTCGCGACGCGCGCGGCCTGGCCCTTCTTCTCCAGCAGGTAGTAGAGGCCGCGGCGGCGGTGGATGTCGTGGTACGCGAGGTCTATCTGCGCGACCCGGGGGTGCGACATGGTCATGTTGTGCTTCTCGCGGTACCGCTCGATGAGCTTGTACTTCATGACCCAGTCGATCTCGGTGGCGATCTTGTCGAGGTCCTCGGTCTCGATCGCGTCGAGGGTGCGGCCCCACAGTTCGAGCACGCGGTCGACGGTGCCGGTGCGGATGTCGCGGCGCTCGACGAAGTCGACGGCCTTCTCGTAGTACTCGCGCTGGATCTCCAGGGCTGACGCCTCGCGCCCGCTGGCGAGGCGCACCTTGCGGCGCCCCGTGATGTCGTGGCTGACCTCGCGGATGGCCCTGATCGGGTTCTCCAGGGTGAGGTCGCGCATCACGGTGCCCGCCTCGATCATCCGCAGCACCAGATCGGTGGCGCCGACCTTGAGCAGGGTCGTCGTCTCCGACATGTTGGAGTCGCCGACGATCACGTGGAGCCTGCGGTAGCGCTCGGCGTCCGCGTGCGGCTCGTCCCTGGTGTTGATGATCGGCCGGGAGCGGGTCGTCGCCGAGCTGACCCCTTCCCAGATGTGCTCGGCGCGCTGGCTGACGCAGTAGACGGCGCCGCGTGGCGTCTGGAGCACCTTGCCCGCGCCGCACAGCAGCTGGCGCGTGACGAGGAACGGAATGAGGATGTCCGCGAGACGCGAGAACTCGCCGTGGCGCGCCACCAGATAGTTCTCGTGGCAGCCGTAGGAGTTTCCGGCCGAATCCGTATTGTTCTTGAACAGGTAGACGTCGCCCGCGATTCCCTCCTCGTGGAGGCGGCGTTCCGCGTCGACGAGCAGGCCCTCCAGAATGCGCTCACCGGCCTTGTCGTGCGTGACCAGCTCGGTCACGTTGTCGCATTCCGGGGTGGCGTATTCCGGATGCGAGCCCACGTCGAGGTAGAGACGGGCGCCGTTGCGCAGGAAGACATTGCTGCTGCGGCCCCATGACACGACACGGCGGAAGAGGTAGCGCGCCACTTCGTCAGGTGACAGTCGGCGCTGTCCCCTGAACGTGCACGTGACGCCGTACTCGTTCTCCAGCCCGAAAATGCGGCGGTCCATGTCTGAACATTACGCCTGATGGCCTGAGCTGAAACCGTGTTCGGGCGCGTCACTTCGATCATTTTCCGCGGGGGCCCGCCCGCTCCCGGGGCCCGCGGGGACGGCGAGGGCCCGCCGGGTGGCGGCCAGCACGAGCAGGGCGGCGAGCCCGGCGGCCCCCGCGACCGCGAAGGCTGCGGAGGTGCCGGCGTGCTGGGCCACGGGGCCCGCCACGGCGGTGCCGAGCGCGGAGCCCACGCCGAAGGTCGTCACGAGCCAGGAGAACGCCTCCGTGACGGTGCCCCGCGGGGCCTGCCGGTCCACCACGACGAAGGCGCAGGCGAGCGAGGGCGCGAGGAAGACGCCCGAGAGCACGGAGAGCAGCACCATGGCGACGGTGCCAGGGGTGAGGGCGAGCGGCAGGTAGCAGACCGCGAGGAGCGCCACGACGGCGAGGAGCCTGCGCTCGGGGACGCCGGTCCAGTCGCGTGCCCCGTAGACGGCGCCGCCGAGCAGGGCGCCGAGGCCGAGTGCGGCCATCAGCCAGCCGTACACGGAGTCGCCGCCTGCGCCGTCCGCGTAGGCGACGCCCGCGACGGTGATCGAGCCGAGCGCGGCCCCGACGAAGAGGAAGGCGCCGAGCAGCGCGAGCAGGCCGGGCGAGCGCAGGGCGCCGAGCCAGTGTGCCTCGCGGTCGGCGGAGCGCCAGGCCCGGGAGGGTCCGGAGACGACCACGGAGAGCGCGCCGAGCACGCCGACCGCGTTGACCACGAGCAGCGCGGCCGCCGGGGACGCGACCGCCACGAGGGCGGTGACCAGCAGCGGCCCCACGGTGAACATGACCTCCTGGGCCACCGCGTCCAGCGCGTACGCCCGGTGGACGCGGTCCGTCCTGCCGAGCACGCCGGGCCACAGGGCGCGCAGCCCGCCCTCCAGGGGCGGTGTGCACAGGCCCGCGACGGCGACCGCGGCGAACGCCGACGCCGGCGTCCCGGTGCCCGCGGCGACGAGCAGCGCCATGCCGAGCGCCGAGACGACGGCCGCGGGCAGCTGGACGCGGGGCTGGCCGCGCAGGTCGACGGCGCGGCCGAGCAGCGGCTGGCCCACGGCGTTGGCGAGGCCGTAGACGGCGGCCAGGGCGCCGGCGAGGCTGTAGCTGCCGCCGTCGGCCCGGGCGAACAGCACGACGGCGATCGGCGCCGTGGCGTTGGGCAGCCTGCCCACCAGCGTGCCGGTGAGCAGCCGCGCCGCGTGCGGCGCCCGCAGCAGCTCCAGATATCCGGTGGCTCCCACGCCTGTGCCTCCCTGGTCGGGTGATCCCCGTGAAGTGTTACGTATAACTTCGTGAGGTCATACGTACCATGAGCCCGAGCGCCGGGTCCACCGGCGCACCCGTGAGGAGTTCGGATGAGCGGCCCGGCCACGCGTCCCACCAGCAGGGACGTCGCACGGTCCGCCGGCGTCTCGCAGGCCACGGTCTCCCTGGTGCTGGGCGGCAAGTGGCACGGCCGGGTGTCCGAGCGGACCGCGGGCCAGGTGAGAGAGGCCGCCGACGCGCTCGGCTACCGGCCGAACCTCGCGGCGCGCAACCTGCGCCTCGGCTCGACGCGTACGGCCCTGCTGGTCGTGCCCGCCCTCACCAACGAGTTCTTCGCGCGCGTCTACACCGGGGCGGCTGCCGTCGCCGCCGAGCACGGCTTCGGCGTGGTGCTCTACCCCTCCCCCGCCGGGGTGGGCCCGGCGACCAGCCCCTTCGACCCGGGGCGCACGGCGCTCGACGGCGTGATCGCCTCCTCGATGGCGGTGGACGCGCCCGCCGCCATCCACGGCAGCCTGCTGCCGCTCGTCATGCTGGACAGCGACCCCTCGGCCCCCGGCGCGGCGGCCGTCGTCAACCTGGCCATTGCGGACGGCATGCGCGGCGTCGCCGCCCATGTGCTGGAGCTCGGCCACCGCGAGCTGCTGCACCTGGGCTCAGCGGTGCCGTCCTGGACCTTCGACGTGCGGGCGGAGGCGCTCGCGGGCGCGGTGCGCGGCGCGGGCGCCCGGCTGCGCACGGTGCGGGCCCCGCTGTCCGTGCCGGACGCGCGGGAGGCCGTCACGGCCGCGCTCACCGGTCCGGGGCCCCGCCCCACCGCGGTCGTCTGCGACGACGACGTGCTGGCCGCGGGCGCCTGCAAGGCGCTGCGCCGCCTCGGCCTGCGGGTACCCGAGGACGTCTCCGTCACCGGCTTCGACGACCTGGCGCTCGCCACGGCGGTGGAGCCCGAGCTGACGACCGTGCGGCTGCCCGCGGAGCGCGTGGGCGAGCGGGGCATGGCGGCGCTGCTCGCCGTACTCGACGGCCGGGACCCGGCCCCTGGCGAGCTCGGGGTCGAGCTGGTGGTGCGGGGGTCCACGGCGCCCGCGCCGCGCTGATCCTGACGCGCCGGTGCCCCGGCCGCAGGAGCGGCCGGGGCACCGGGCGTGGCGTGCTGCGGCTCAGGCGTCCGAGCCGGTACCCGGGTCCTCGGACGGCGCCACCGGGGGCTCGTCGGACGGGGAGTCGGTGGGCTCGGCCGCGGCGCCCTCCGTCTCCAGCAGGCGCGACAGCTGCGCGCCGACGATCCGCTTGAACTTCCGCTGCTGCGGGCGCGTGCGGTCGAGGACCGCCACTTCGAGCCGCTCGGCGGGGATCTCCCGCTCGCCGCCGTTGGTGTCACGCGAGAGCGCCTGCACCGCGAGTCTCAGGGCCTCCGCGAGCGTCATGCCGTCGCGGTGGCGCTGGTCGAGGTAGGAGCTGATCTGCTCCGAGCTGCCGCCGACCGCGACCGAGCCGTGCTCGTCCACGATCGAGCCGTCGTGCGGGAGCCGGTAGATCTGGTCGCCGTCGGGCGTGGCGCCGACCTCGGCCACCACCAGCTCCACCTCGTACGGCTTCTCGCCTGCGCTGGAGAAGATCGTGCCAAGCGTCTGGGCGTAGACGTTGGCGAGGCCGCGCGCGGTCACGTCGTCGCGGTCGTAGGTGTAGCCGCGCAGGTCCGCGTAGCGCACACCGCCGATCCTGAGGTTCTCGTACTCGTTGTACTTGCCGGCGGCCGCGAAGCCGATCCGGTCGTAGATCTCGCTGAACTTGTGCAGGGCGCGGGACGGGTTCTCGCCGACGAAGACGATGCCGTCGGCGTACTGGAGCACGACCAGGCTGCGGCCGCGGGCGATGCCCTTGCGGGCGTACTCGGCCCGGTCGGCCATGGCCTGCTGGGGTGAGACATAGAACGGCGTCGACACCGGCTATCCGTCCCTTTCTGTCAGTGGCTGATTCACTCGCACGGCGGTGCCGTCACAGAAGCGCGGCGCGCGGCCCGTCGGGCTCGTCGAGCCGGCGCTCGACGACCGAGCGGGCGATGGCGGACGACTCGTCGTCGGTGAGCCTGCGGAAGCCGTCCTCCGTGATCACGGTGACGATCGGGTAGATGCGCCGAGCCATGTCGGGGCCGCCGGTCGCCGAGTCGTCGTCGGCGGCGTCGTACAGCGCCTGGACGACGACCGTGGTGGCCTGCTCCTCGGTCAGGTCGTCGCGGTAGAGCTTCTTCAGGGAGCCGCGCGCGAAGACGGAGCCCGAGCCGGTCGAGGAGTAGCCGGTCTCCTCGGAGCGCCCACCGGTGACGTCGTAGGAGAAGATGCGGCCCTTGCCGCGGTCGACGTCGTACCCCGCGAAGACCGGCACCACCGCGAGGCCCTGCATGGCCATGGCGAGGTTGGACCTGATCATCGTGGAGAGGCGGTTGGCCTTGCCTTCCAGCGACAGCTGGGCGCCCTCGACCTTCTCGAAGTGTTCGAGCTCAAGCTGGAACAGCTTGACCATCTCCACGGCGAGGCCCGCCGTACCGGCGATGCCCACCGCCGAGTACTCGTCCGCGGGGAAGACCTTCTCGATGTCCCGCTGGGCGATCATGTTGCCCATCGTCGCCCTGCGGTCGCCCGCGAGCACCACGCCGCCGGGGAAGGCCACGGCCACGATCGTCGTGCCGTGCGGCGCCTCGATGGCGCCCTGGAGCGGCGGCGTCGACCGGTTGCCCGGCAGCATCTCCGGCGCGTGGCCGGAGAGGAAGTCCATGAAGGAAGAGGATCCGGGTGTCAGGAAGGCAGCAGGTAGTCGCCCGGTGTCACGAGTATTGGCTTCCACGCGTTTCCCTCCAGATATGCGACGGCACAGCGCAAGGGGTCGGGAGCGTGTCCCAACTTGCCGGTGTCCGAATTGCAGTTGAAGCACAGTACGCCACGGACCCTACCCGCAGCGCGGCGGTGATCCACCTGCGCTTGTGGGAAGAGGCCGCCGGGGAAAGGGGCGCCCCCGAGGACGGGAGCACCCCTTCTCCCCCGTTCGGCCGTGTGGCTACTGGCCGCCCTTTTGCACGAAGCTCCGCACGAAGTCCTCGGCGTTCTCCTCGAGCACGTCGTCGATCTCGTCCAGGACGGAGTCCACGTCGTCCGAGAGCTTCTCCTGACGCTCCTTGAGGTCCTCGGAGCCCTGCGCGTCCTGCGCCTGCTCCTCGGTCTCCTCCGTGGTGCGTGCCGCCTTCTGCTGGCCGCCGCCGCTGTCCTTGGTCGCCATATCCCTCACCCCGCTCGGTTCGCCCCGCTCGATGTGGCCTTCGCTGCCGTGGCCTTCGGTGCTGTCAAGATCAGACCCTAACCTCAGGCTCCGACAAAGGCCCCGTTGTGATGCAACGTCGGGGGCCCACCTCCATGATTCCCTGCGGCGGGCCCTTTCAGCCTCTTCACTGCCCCGAGAGCACCCGGACCAGGTCCTCGGCCGTACGGCAGCGGTCGAGGAGCTCCTTCACGTGGTTGCGTGTACCACGCAGCGGTTCCAGGGTCGGCACCCGCTGGAGCGAGTCGCGCCCCGGCAGGTCGAAGATCACCGAGTCCCACGACGCCGCGGCGACGTCCTCCGCGTACTGGTCGAGGCAGCGGCCGCGGAAGTAGGCCCTGGTGTCCTCGGGCGGGTTCGTCCTGGCCCGCTCGACGTCGTCGTCGGTCAGCAGGCGCTTCATCCGGCCGCGGGCCGCCAGCCGGTTGTACAGCCCCTTGTCGGGCCGCACGTCCGCGTACTGGAGGTCCACGAGGTGCAGCCTCGCGGCGTCCCAGTCGAGGTCGTCGCGGCGCCGGTAGCCTTCGAGCAGCTCCCGCTTGGCCACCCAGTCCAGCTCGCCCGCGAGGCTCATCGGGTCGCGCTCCAGGCGGTTGAGCGTGTCCTCCCAGCGGCCCAGCACGTCCCTGGTCTGCTCGTCCGCGTCGTCGCCGTACTTCTCCTCGACGTACTTGCGCGCGAGCTCGAAGTACTCCATCTGGAGCTGCACCGCGGTGAGTGTGCGGCCGCTGCGCAGCGTGACCAGGTGCCCCAGCGTCGGGTCGTGGGAGACCTGGTGCAGGGTGCGCACGGGCTGGTCCACGGCGAGGTCGACGTTGATGAAGCCGTCCTCGATCATGGCGAGCACCAGCGACGTCGTGCCGAGCTTCAGGTACGTCGAGATCTCGGAGAGGTTCGCGTCGCCGATGATCACGTGGAGGCGGCGGTACTTCTCCGCGTCCGAGTGCGGCTCGTCGCGCGTGTTGATGATGGGCCGCTTGAGCGTGGTCTCCAGGCCCACCTCGACCTCGAAGTAGTCCGCGCGCTGGCTCAGCTGGAAGCCGTGGTCGCGGCCGTCCTGGCCGATGCCGACGCGGCCCGCGCCCGTGACGACCTGGCGGGAGACGAAGAACGGCGTCAGGTGGCGCACGATGTCCGAGAACGCCGTGGAGCGCCGCATCAGGTAGTTCTCGTGGGTGCCGTAGGAGGCGCCCTTGTTGTCGGTGTTGTTCTTGTACAGGTGGATGGGCTGCGCGCCGGGCAGCTGGGCCGCGCGCTCGGCGGCCTCGGCCATGATGCGCTCGCCCGCCTTGTCCCACAGCACGGCGTCGCGCGGATTGGTGATCTCCGGCGAGCTGTACTCCGGGTGCGCGTGGTCGACGTAGAGGCGGGCGCCGTTGGTCAGGATGACGTTGGCGAGGCCGATGTCCTCGTCCGTGAGCTGCGTGGAGTCCGCGGTCTCCCGTGCGAGGTCGAAGCCGCGGGCGTCCCGCAGCGGATTCTCCTCCTCGAAGTCCCACCGCGCGCGCCGCGCCCTGTGCATCGCCGCCGCGTAGGCGTTGACGATCTGGGACGAGGTGAGCATGGCATTGGCGTTCGGGTGACCGGGCACGGAGATCCCGTACTCCGTCTCGATGCCCATTACTCGCCGTACGGTCATGCGGCCCTCCTTGCCCGGCGGCGCCCTCGGGGACGCGGCGCGCTCCCTCTTCGAGCCTAGAACGCCGTGGCGCCCGCGGGGAGATCATTCAACACGTCGGCCTGCTGTGATGGTACGTCTGGGTAAAGCAACCGGCTGCGGACACCCCGGTGGGGGCGCCCGCAGCCGGTCCGCGGCTTACAGGTACTGACCGGTGTTCGCCACCGTGTCGATGGACCGCCCGGTGTCGGCACCCTGCTTCCCCGTGACGAGGGTGCGGATGTAGACGATCCGCTCGCCCTTCTTGCCGGAGATGCGGGCCCAGTCGTCCGGGTTGGTGGTGTTCGGCAGGTCCTCGTTCTCCTTGAACTCGTCCACGCACGCCTGGAGGAGGTGGGAGACGCGGATGCCCTTCTGGTCGTGGTCGAGGAAGTCCTTGATCGCCATCTTCTTGGCCCGGCCGACGATGTTCTCGATCATCGCGCCGGAGTTGAAGTCCTTGAAGTAGAGGACTTCCTTGTCGCCGTTGGCGTACGTCACCTCAAGGAAGCGGTTCTCCTCGGACTCGGCGTACATCTGCTCCACGACGGTCTGGATCATCGCGTGGACCGCCTGGTCGGGCGAGTCGCGGTGCTCCGAGAGGTCGTCGGCGTGCAGCGGCAGGGAGGCCGTGAGGTACTTGGCGAAGATGTCCTTGGCGGAGTCCGCGTCGGGACGCTCGATCTTGATCTTCACGTCGAGGCGGCCCGGGCGCAGGATCGCCGGGTCGATCATGTCCTCGCGGTTGGAGGCGCCGATGACGATGACGTTCTCCAGGCCCTCCACACCGTCGATCTCGGCGAGCAGCTGGGGGACGATGGTGTTCTCCACGTCCGAGCTGACACCGGAGCCGCGGGTGCGGAAGAGGGATTCCATCTCGTCGAAGAAGACGATGACGGGCGTGCCCTCGCTCGCCTTCTCCCTGGCACGCTGGAAGACCAGGCGGATGTGCCGCTCGGTCTCGCCGACGTACTTGTTGAGGAGCTCGGGGCCCTTGATGTTCAGGAAGTAGCTCTTGCCCGCCGGCCTGCCCGTCACCTCGCCGACCTTCTTGGCGAGCGAGTTGGCGACGGCCTTGGCGATGAGTGTCTTGCCGCATCCGGGCGGGCCGTAGAGCAGGATGCCCTTCGGCGGCCTGAGCTCGTGCTCCTTGAAGAGGTCCGGGTAGAGGTAGGGAAGCTCGACGGCGTCGCGGATCAGCTCGATCTGACCGCCGAGACCGCCGATCTTGGTGTAGTCGACGTCGGGGACCTCTTCGAGGACGAGCTCCTCGACCTCGCTCTTGGGCACGACCTCGTAGACGTATCCGGAGCGTGGTTCGAGCAGCAGGGCGTCGCCCGGCCTGATGGTGAGGTCCATCAGGGGCTCGGCGAGCCGCACCACCCGTTCCTCGTCGGTGTGCCCGATCACCAGGGCGCGCTCGCCGTCCTCAAGGACCTCCTTGAGGGTGACGATGTCGCCGGCGCGCTCGAACTCCATGGCCTCGACCACGTTGAGCGCCTCGTTGAGCATGACCTCCTGGCCGCGCCTCAGCTGGTCGAGCTCGATGCTGGGGCTCACGTTCACCCGGAGCTTGCGGCCGCCGGTGAAGATGTCGGCCGTCTCGTCCTCATTGGCCTGAAGGAAGACGCCGAAGCCGGCGGGCGGCTGCGCGAGCCGGTCGACTTCTTCCTTGAGTGCCACGATCTGGTCGCGCGCCTCACGCAGCGTGTTCGCGAGGCGTTCGTTCTGCGCGGACACGCCTGCCAGATTCGTCTGGAGCTCGACGATCCGCTCTTCGAGAATTCTCGTGTGCCGCGGAGAGTCGGCGAGCTTGCGGCGCAGGACGGCGATTTCCTGCTCAAGATAGGCGACCTGGCCCGCTGGGTCCTCGGACCCCCGTCCGGGCCGGATGCCGCGGTTGATGTCGTCGTCGTGGGCTGCCACGGTCCTCACCTCCTCCAAGGGGAGCTGGACGCTTCCTGACCCTACCTGGGTGGGTGATGATTGAAACCCCTAGATCACAAAGACGTAAGGGCTCCGTCCGATCTTCACCCTTGCGCTCTCCCTCCCGCCAGGCCAATACCCACCCAGCAACATCGGAAAGCGGCCGGTTGTATCGTCGAGTCGTTCAACACCCGTCATGGCTGGCCCGACTTGTTCCCCAGGGTCGCACGCAGGACCGGCCCGGCGCAGAAAACGGCAGGAGACATCACCGTGCAGCAGGACACCCCCGCCGACGGCCTCGCGGCCCATGGCCCGCTCGAGGTCTGGATCGATCAGGATCTGTGCACGGGGGACGGCATCTGCGCGCAGTACGCGCGCGAGGTCTTCGAGCTCGACATCGACGGCCTGGCCTATGTGAAGAGCGAGGACGACGAGCTGCTCCAGGAGCCGGGGGCCGCCACCCGGGTGCCCCTGCCGCTGCTGCGCGAGGTGGTGGACTCCGCCAAGGAGTGCCCGGGCGAGTGCATCCACGTGCGCCGGGTCTCGGACCGCACGGAGGTCGTGGGCCCGGACGCGGAGTGAGCCCCACGGCCGCCCCGCGGTGAGCAACGGCAGCCCCGCGGTGACCGGCGGGCGGCGGCCGTACGGGGGCGGCTCGCGCGCCCCGGGTGGCCGGAAATCGGCCCTGCGGGCGTGCGGGGGCTTTCAGACGCTCTTGTCGTCGCCCTGTTCGCTGCGGACGAACGCTCCGTTGCGCCAGGCCCAGGAGACCTTCTGCCGCACATCGGGGCAGCAGGTCGGCACGTTCTGGCTGGAGTAGCCGAGCAGCGTCGCGTAGACGGCGCCGTGCTGCACGGTGAAGCCCTTCCCCACCGTCTCCCGGGCGGCCACGCCCAGCAGGGTGGCGACCACGCGCGGCTTTCCCGAGCGGTCCCGGTTGAGCACGTAGACGGCGTTCGGCGGGGCCCCGGTGCCCGAGTCGCACCGGACGGCGGCGACCGTCTCCGGGTTGCCGTCGCCGTCGAGGTCCCCGCTCGCCTTCGCGGTGACGACGGAGCCGACGGAGCCGCACTCCAGCGGGAAGGGGAAGGTGGCGGCGTCGGGGGCGGGCAGGTGGGCCGCTCTCGGCGGGGCGGAGCTGCTGATCGAGGGCCCGGCCGCGGGCGACGCGGTGGCGCCGCCCGGCTGGAGCAGGCCCGCCAGCGCGACGACACCGGCCATCGCGGTCGCCGTCGCGACCCAGTGGAGGGGAGCCGGCCGGTTGTGCGCGAGGTCCGGAAGCTCGGAGAGCTGCACGCCGAGTGTCTCCTGTTGCGGTGGTGCTGGAGAAACCAACTGTGGGCGGGAGACAGCATCGTGCCACACGTCACACGCGGCCGGAACGGCGGGGGCGGCAGGAGGGCGCACCGCGGTCCGACACACGGGCGCCGCCGCTCCGTCGCGCGCGGGTGCGCGTGAACGGTGCGGCGGCGGCAGGTGGTTGGGTCGCGCGTCGGGCCGGTGGGCGGTGCGCGCTACGGGACGGGGTCAGCGGGAGCCGCTGCCTGGTCCTGCGTAGTCCTCGCCGTAGGCGCCCTTCGCGGGCCTGCGGCGGCGCAGCGGCGGCTCCACGCCGTCGGCGAGGCGGCGGGCGGTGACCAGGAAGCCGGTGTGGCCGATCATGCGGTGGTCGGGGCGTACGGCGAGGCCCTCGACGTGCCAGTTGCGGATCATGGACTCCCACGCGGCGGGCTCGTTGAACGTGCCGAACTCGCGGATGGTCTCCACGGTACGGGCGAGCTGCGTGGTGGTGGCCACGTACGCGATGAGGATGCCGCCGGGCACGAGCGCCTTGGAGACGGCCTCCACGCACTCCCAGGGCGCGAGCATGTCCAGGATGACCCGGTCGACGTCGGTGTCCGAGAGGTTGTCCTGGAGGTCGCCGACGGTCAGCTCCCAGGCCGGGTGCGGCCCGCCGAAGTAGCGCTCGACGTTGCCCCGCGCGATGTCGGCGAAGTCCTGCCTGCGCTCGTAGGAGTGCAGCATGCCCTCGTCGCCGATGACCCGCAGCAGGAAGCTGCTGAGGGAGCCGGACCCCACGCCCGCCTCGACGACGCGCGCGCCGGGGAAGATGTCGCCGAAGGCGAGGATCTGGCCCGCGTCCTTCGGGTAGACCACGGCGGCGCCGCGGGGCATGGACAGGACGTAGTCGGGGAGCAGGGGGCGCAGCGCGAGGTAGGCGACGTTTCCCGTGGTGCGGACAACACTGCCCTCGGGAGCACCGATCAGCTCGTCGTGCGGGAAGGACCCCTTGTGGGTGTGGAAGTTCTTCCCAGCTTCGAGCGTGAAGGTGTAGTGGCGTCCCTTGGGGTCGGTGAGCTGGACCTGGTCCCCGACCTTGAAGGGCCCGCGACGGCGGGCGGCACCGGTCGGTTCGGACATGGCCCCAGCCTATCCGGTCTCCGGGGCCCCTCGGCCCGGCGGTCGCCGGGCCCGCCTGCGCCCTAGTGGGGGCGGGCCATGGCCGCGACGAACGCCTTCTCGACGTCGGCCGTGGAGAGCACCCCGTAGATCGAGCCGGTCTCCTCGACTACCAGGTACTCGGTGGCCGGGTTGGCGCGCAGCCGTTCCAGCAGCACCTCGCCGCCGAGGTCCGCGGGCACGGTCATGCCCTCGGTGAGGTCCTGGGTGAGCGTGCTGACCGCGACCCAGGGGCGCCGGTGCTGCGGCACCCCGCCGATGGACGTCTCGCGGACGATGCCGGTGGGGTCGCCCTGGCCGTCCACCACGACGAGGGCGCGCGCGCCGACCTCGTTGGCCCGGCGCAGCGCCTCGGAGAGCGGGGTGTGGGACTCGACGGGCACGGCCCGCCGGGTCAGGGTGCGGGCCTGGAGCTGCGGCAGGTGCTCGCGCAGCCGGGCCATGCGCAGGCTGTTGCCCGCGCCCGTCCAGATGATCGCGGCGAGGACCGCGGCGATCAGCGCGTCGGTGACGGTCTCCACGCCGTCGATGCCGCCGTCGCCGCGCAGGCCGCCGCGGCCGAACAGCGGCAGGCCGATGAGGACGACGAGGACGGCGACGGCGAGGGCCCGCCCGACCCAGACGGCGGCGACGGTGCCGCTCATCGGCTTGCCGGTGATCTTCCAGACGACGGCGCGCAGCATGCGGCCGCCGTCGAGCGGCAGGCCGGGCAGGAAGTTGAAGACCGCGACGATCAGGTTGGAGACCATCAGGCCCGCGAGCAGCACCCCGGGGACGGAGCCGGCGTCGACGACGTACATCGCGGCGTAGAAGATCCCGGAGAGCACGAGCGAGAGGAGCGGCCCGACGAAGGCGAGGACGAACTCGCGGCCCGGCGTCTCGGACTCCTTCTCGATCTCGGAGACGCCGCCGAAGAACTGGAGCTGGATGCGGCGCACCGGCAGATTGAAGCGGAGCGCCGCGACGGTGTGCGCGAGCTCGTGCACGAAGACGGAGGCGTAGAAGGCGACAGCGAAGAACAGGGCCACCAGGTAGCGCGCGTTGCCGATGTCGGGGAGGATGCCGCCGAGCTGGCCGCCGAAGATCCAGGTGATGAGCGCGGCCACGAGGAACCAGCTGGGGCCCACGTAGACGGGCACACCGAAGGGGCGGCCGACCAGGATGCCGCCTCCCGGGTCGGCCGGGCGCACGGGTTTGCCTCCCGGGTGGGGGGTGCCGTCGCGGCCCCGCGCCCTGCCCGTGCCGCGCTCGCCCGACTCGTCGTCATTCACGGGTTTCACGGGTTCCGGGGTTCCTTCCTTCGTCGCCCTGTCGTCTGCTTGATCATGCAGTGCGAAAGGCCCTGTAGTCGATGGTATGCGGATCGCTGTCCTCGGCGGGCCTTAGGGTCTGCGTCATGACCACGAGCGTGCCCCCTGTCTCGCTGTCGCCCTCGCGGGCGAACGACTTCATGCAGTGCCCCCTGCTCTACCGGTTCCGGGTGATCGACAGACTGCCGGAGAAGCCGAGCGAGGCGGCCACCCGGGGCACGCTGGTGCACGCCGTGCTGGAGCGCCTCTTCGACGCCCCCGCCGTGGAGCGCACGGCGCCCCGGGCGAAGGCGATGGTGCCCCACCAGTGGGACAGGCTGCGCGCGGCGCGCCCCGAGCTGACGGAGCTGTTCGCCGACGACGCGGCGGGCGAGCGGCTCGCGCGCTGGCTCGGCGAGGCCGAGTCGCTGGTGGAGCGGTGGTTCGAGCTGGAGGACCCGACGCGGCTCGAACCCGCGGAGCGGGAGATGTTCGTCGAGACGGAGCTGGACTCGGGGCTGCGGCTGCGCGGGGTGATCGACCGGGTCGACGTGGCGCCGACGGGCGAGGTCAGGATCGTCGACTACAAGACGGGCAAGGCGCCGCGCCCCCAGTACGCGGAGAGCGCGCACTTCCAGATGGCGTTCTACGCGCTGGTGGTCTCGCGGCTCAAGGGCGTCGTGCCGCGCCGCCTCCAGCTGGTCTACCTGGGCAGCGGGGACGTGCTGACGTACGACCCGGTCCCCGCGGACCTGGAGCGGGTGGAGCGCAAGCTGCTCGCCCTGTGGGACGCGATCAGGCGGGCCGTGGAGACGGGCGATTTCCCGCCACGCCCCACAAAGCTCTGCGGCTGGTGCGACCACCAGGCGTTCTGCCCCGAATTCGGCGGCACTCCCCCGGTCTATCCACTGACGGCGGGCTAGCGGGCGGGCAGGGCAGAATGGCCGTGGTCCGTGGAGAGGGGTTCTTGTGAGTGTCGGCACCGTCCGGGTCCTGCTGGTCGACGACCAGCCGCTGCTGCGCACCGGTTTCCGGATGATCCTGGAGGCGGAGCAGGACGTCGCGGTGGTCGGGGAGGCCGGTGACGGGCTCCAGGCCATCGAGCAGGTGCGGGCGCTCCAGCCCGACGTGGTGCTGATGGACATCAGGATGCCCAGGATGGACGGCGTCGAGGCGACCCGGCAGATCACCGGGCCCGGCAGGGACGGCCCCGCCAAGGTGCTGGTGCTGACCACGTTCGACCTGGACGAGTACGTGGTGGAGGCGCTGCGCGCGGGCGCGAGCGGCTTCCTCCTGAAGGACGCGCCGGCCGTGGAGCTTGTGCAGGCGATCCGGGTGGTGGCCGCGGGCGAGGCGATGCTGGCGCCGAGCATCACCCGGCGGCTGCTCGACAAGTACGCGGACCATCTGCCGTCGGGCGAGGAGCCCGTGCCCGACATGCTGAACACGCTGACGGAGCGTGAGGTCGAGGTGCTGAAGCTGGTGGCGCGCGGCCTGTCGAACGCGGAGATCGCCGCCGACCTGTTCGTCAGCGAGACGACGGTGAAGACGCACGTGGGCCATGTGCTGACCAAGCTGGGCCTGCGGGACCGGGTGCAGGCCGCGGTCTACGCGTACGAGAGCGGGCTGGTGCGCCCCGGCGCGCAGTAGCGGTGCGGGCCTGCCGCGCGGGAGCCCCGGACCGGCGGTGCGGGTCCGGGGCTCCGGTGTGCGGCTCAGTCGTCCGACGTGCCCTTCGCGAGCTCCCAGAGGTAGTAGTTGGTCGACGCGTCGACCGCCCACTCCACTCCGGTGACGTCGGTATGGGCGGCGACGTACTGCTTGCCCTGCCACAGCGGGAGGATCGGCACGTCGCTCGCGACCTGGTTCTGGATCTCGCCGAAGGTGCCGGAGGCGGCCCCGCGGTTGGCCACCCGCCGCGAGTCCGGGATCAGCTGGTTGCGGATCAGCGGGTTGTCGTACGGGCTGTTGAGGAAGTTGTCCTTGTCGAGGAACGGCGCCGTGAAGTTGTCGGGGTCCGGGAAGTCGGGGAACCAGCCCATGCCGTAGATGGTGTAGTCGCCCTTGGTCTGGTCGGGCCTGAAGGTGTCCCAGGGGATGCCCTTGATGGTGACGTCGAACAGCTTGCTGTCGTTGAACTGGCTCTGGAGGACCTGGAACTCCTTGGCGGTGGCGGCGCCGTAGTGGTCCGTCGTGTAGTCCAGCGTCAGCTTGACCGGGGTGTGGATCCCGGCCCGCTGGAGCGTGTCCCTCGCCTCCTTCACCGACGGCTGCCCGCCGTACTGGTTGAAGAACGAGTTGGTGTGGCCTGTGATGCCGGACGGTATGAGCGAGTAGAGCGGCGTGGCCGTCGTCCCGTAGACCTTGCTGACCAGGGCGTCGCGGTCCACCACATAGGCCATGGCCTGCCGTACGGCCTTCTCCTTGACGACCGGGGCCGAGGTGTCGAAGCCGAGGTAGCGGATTTCGAGGCCCGGCATCTCGGTGAGGTTGACGTCCTTGGGCGTGTGGTCGGTCAGCGACTTGATCTGGTCGGGCGACATGCGCAGCATCACGTCGACGTCGTTCTTGTCGAACGCGGCGCCCATGGCGCTCGCGCTCGTGTAGTTGCGCATCTCGACCTTGTCGTTCTGGACCTTCAGATCCCCCTTGTACGTGGGGTTCTTGGTGAAGGTGGCCCCGACGAGGGTGTTGTCCTTGACCTTCGGCTTGAAGAGGTACGGGCCGGAGCCGTCGATCTCGAAGCCGTCGCGCAGCTTCTTCGGCGCGTACTGCTTGGGGTCCACGATGCCGGCGGCGGGGGTGGCGAGCTTGTACGGGAACGTGGCGTCGGACGACTTGAGGTGGAAGACCACGTCGTGGCCCTCGGTGTCGATCGAGCCGATGTTGGTCAGCAGGCCGTAGGCGCTGTTGGGGTCGTGGATGTTGACGACCCGCTGGATGGAGTACTTCACGTCGGCCGGCGTGACCGGGTCCCCGTTGGCGAACTTCAGGCCGGTGCGCAGCGTGCAGCGGTACGTGGTGCTCGCATGGTCGGTGAACAGGCAGCGGCTGGCGGCCTCGGGGACCGGCTCGCCGCCGCCGCGCGGCACGTGGGTCAGCGTCTGGATGGTCTGCCTGAGGATGTTCCAGGCCGCCGTGTCGTACGTGTACGCGGGGTCGAAGGGCGCGGGCGCCGTCTTCGTCGCGCCGAACTGGTCGGTGGTGCCCACGACGATCGCACTGCCGCCGTCGGAACCGCTGTCGGCGGCGCCGCAGCCTGCCATGACGGGTGCGAACATGCCGACGACCGCCGTCAGCACGAGGGTTGTGCGCTTCATCGTGGGCTAACTCCTTGTGGGGGAAACCTGGACGCGGCGGTCGGCAACGCGCCATGACGCCCTACGCGCGGCACCAGTTGCGGCGTCGGCGTACTGGCTCCGACATTAGCTCCCGCGCGACCGGGTCCCCGAACGGGCTTCCAGGAGCGGGTTTCCGCTCCGTGATGACCCTTAACGGCCTGTACATGGAGGCGTGTCGCATGTTTCGTACACCGCTTCACCAACTGGGACACATGGGCGTAACGAACCGGGCGCCCGGCGCCGCGCGGCCTCGGAGGACCGCGGACGCGGGCCCAACGGGGAGTGAGGAAAATCACCTGACCGCGCTGCGGCTTCGGCGGGGCGACGCGGCGCCGCGGCCGGCCAGGAGCCGGAGCAGGTGACGTCCTCGCAGGTCAGCGGCTGCGGGCGGGCAAGGCGCGCAGCAGGGCGAGGTCGACGTGTTCGAGGGAGGCGGCGACGTGCCGCCCGGGCGCGGGGGCGATGGGCGCGACGGACGGCACGGCGACGACGCGGCAGCCGGCCGCCTCGGCCGCGGCCACACCGGTCGCGGTGTCCTCGACGACGGCGCACCGCTCGGGCAGCGCGCCGAGGCCGCGCGCCGCGGCCAGATAGGGGTCGGGGTGCGGCTTGGTGCGGGCCACCTCGTCGCCCGCGACGGTGAGCGCGAAGTGCTCCGGGCCGAGGGAGCGCAGGACGTGGTCGATGATGCGCCGGTGGGAGGCGGAGACCAGCGCGGTGGGCACCCGGTGCGCCGTCAGCTCGGCGAGGAGCCGCGCGGCCCCGGGCATCAGGGGCACGCCCTGTCTGATGCGGTTCTCGAAGGCGTCGTTGAGCAGGACCACCACCTCGTCCATGGTGATGTCGGCGCCGGTCTCCTCGATGAGGAAGCCCGCGCTGCGCGTCATCGGCCCGCCGACGACGATCTCGCGCCAGCCCTCGTCGAGGACGTGGCCGAGTTCTTTGAAGACGTCGGTCTCGGCCTCCCACCAGATGCCCTCGCTGTCCACCAGGGTGCCGTCCATGTCGAGCAGCACGGCCTGCAGGGCTGGGCCCCCGGCCGTCGTGGGCAGGGACGCGGGGACCGTGCTGGTCATCCGGCACACCTCCATGAGGGACGAGAAGGCCGGCCGCCTGCCCGTACGGGTTCCCCCGCCAGGGCCGGCGGCCGGCCAACGCTGGACCGACCAGTGTACGTGCCGTCGGCGCGCGGTGCGTGCCGTCGGCGCACCGAGGGTGACGGCGCGGTCATCGCGCGTTGAAGTACTTCGCCTCCGGGTGGTGGATGACGATCGCGTCCGTGGACTGCTCCGGGTGGAGCTGGAACTCCTCGGAGAGCTGGACACCGATGCGCTCGGGTTCGAGCAGCGCGGCGATCTTCGCCCGGTCCTCCAGGTCGGGGCAGGCGCCGTAGCCGAGCGAGAAGCGGGCGCCGCGGTACTTCAGCGCGAACATGTCCTCGACCTCGGCCGGGTCCTCGCCCGCGAAGCCGAGCTCGGAGCGCACCCGGGCGTGCCAGTACTCGGCGAGTGCCTCGGCGAGCTGCACGGACAGGCCGTGCAGCTCCAGGTAGTCGCGGTAGGCGTTGTCCTGGAACAGCTCGGCGGTCCGCCCGCCGATCTTCGAGCCGATGGTGACGACCTGGAGGCCGACGACGTCCGTCTCGCCCGACTCCTCGGGCCTGAAGAAGTCCGCGAGGCACAGGTGCCGGCCGCGCCGCTGGCGGGGGAAGGTGAAGCGGGTGCGCTCCGAGCCGTCCTCGTGCAGCAGGATCAGGTCGTCGCCCTTGGAGACGCAGGGGAAGTAGCCGTAGACGACGGCCGCCTCCAGGAGGTTCTGGGTGTGCATCTGGTCGAGCCAGCCGCGCAGGTGGGGGCGGCCCTCCGTCTCGACGAGCTCCTGGTACGAGGGCCCTTCGCCCGCGCGGGCCTCCTTCAGCCCCCACTGGCCCTTGAAGAGGGCGCCCTCGTCGAGCCAGGACGCGTACTCGGCGAGCTGGATGCCCTTGACGACGCGGCTGCCCCAGAACGGCGGGGCGGGGACCGGGTTGTCGGTGGCGACGTCGGAGCGCGTGACGGGCTGCTCCGGCCGGTCGAGCACGGCGGCCGTGGCCGCGGACCTGACCCTGCGCTGCTTGAGCTCGGGCAGTTCCGCGCCGGGGACGCCGCGCTTGACGGCGATGAGGGCGTCCATCAGCCGCAGGCCCTCGAACGCGTCGCGCGCGTAGCGGACCTCGCCCTCGTAGATCTCGTGGAGGTCCTGCTCGACATAGGCGCGGGTGAGCGCGGCGCCGCCGAGGATGACCGGGTAGTCGGCGGCCATCCGGCGCTGGTTCAGCTCCTCCAGGTTCTCCTTCATGATCACCGTGGACTTGACGAGGAGCCCCGACATGCCGATGACGTCGGCCCTGTGCTCCTTGGCGGCGTCGAGGATCGCGGCGACGGGCTGCTTGATGCCGAGGTTGACGACGTTGTAGCCGTTGTTGGAGAGGATGATGTCGACGAGGTTCTTGCCGATGTCGTGGACGTCGCCGCGCACGGTCGCGAGCACGATGGTGCCCTTGCCCTCCTCGCCCTCGACCTTCTCCATGTGGGGTTCGAGATAGGCGACGGCGGCCTTCATCACCTCGGCGGACTGGAGGACGAACGGCAGCTGCATCTTGCCGGAGCCGAACAGCTCGCCGACGACCTTCATGCCGCCCAGCAGGGTCTCGTTGACGATCTCCAGGGCGGGCCGCTCGGCGAGCGCCGCGTCCAGGTCGGCTTCGAGGCCGTTCTTCTCGCCGTCGATGATGCGGCGCTCCAGGCGCTCGTTCAGCGGCAGGGCGAGGAGCTCCTCGGCCCTGCTGTCCTTCATCGACTTGGTGTTGACGCCCTCGAACAGCTCCATGAGGTGCTGGAGCGGGTCGTACCCCTCGCGCCTGCGGTCGTGGATGAGGTCGAGTGCGGCCTCGACCTGCTCCTCGTCGAGGCGGGCGATGGGCAGGATCTTGGAGGCGTGGACGATCGCCGAGTCGAGGCCCGCCCTGACGCACTCGTCGAGGAAGACGGAGTTGAGGACGACGCGCGCCGCCGGGTTGAGGCCGAAGGAGATGTTGGAGAGGCCGAGCGTGGTCTGCACCTCGGGGTGGCGGCGCTTGAGCTCGCGGATCGCCTCGATGGTGGCGATGCCGTCGCGCCGCGACTCCTCCTGGCCGGTGCAGATGGTGAAGGTGAGGCAGTCGACCAGGATGTCCGACTCGTGGATGCCCCAGTTGCCGGTGAGGTCCGCGATCAGCCGCTCGGCGATGGCGACCTTGTTCTCCGCGGTGCGGGCCTGCCCCTGCTCGTCGATGGTGAGCGCGATCAGGGCGGCGCCGTGCTCGGCCGCCAGCCCGGTGACCTTGTGGAAGCGGGACTCGGGGCCGTCGCCGTCCTCGTAGTTGACCGAGTTGATGACGGCGCGGCCGCCGAGCTTCTCCAGGCCGGCGCGCAGCACGTCGATCTCGGTGGAGTCGAGGACGATCGGGAGGGTGGAGGCGGTGGCGAACCGGCCGGCCAGCTCGGCCATGTCGGCGACGCCGTCGCGGCCGACGTAGTCGACGCACAGGTCGAGCATGTGGGCGCCCTCGCGGATCTGCCCGCGCGCCATCTCCACGCAGTCCTCCCACCGCCCGTCGAGCATGGCCTCGCGGAACTTCTTCGAGCCGTTGGCGTTGGTGCGCTCGCCGATGGCGAGATACGAGGTGTCCTGGCGGAACGGGACCGTCTGGTAGAGGGAGGCGGCGCCGGGCTCGGGCTGCGGGGTGCGCTCCGCGGGCCTGCTGCCGCGCACCCGCTCGACGACCTGGCGCAGGTGCTCGGGGGTGGTGCCGCAGCAGCCGCCGACCAGGGAGAGGCCGTACTCGCCGACGAAGGTCTCCTGCGCGTCGGCGAGTTCGCCGGGCTGCAGGGGGTAGTGGGCCCCGTCCTTGCCGAGGACGGGCAGGCCCGCGTTGGGCATGCAGGAGAGCGGGACCCTGGCGTGCTGGGCGAGGTAGCGGAGGTGCTCACTCATCTCGGAAGGCCCTGTGGCGCAGTTCAGGCCGATCATGTCGATGCCGAGCGGTTCGAGCGCCGTCAGCGCCGCGCCGATCTCGGAGCCGAGCAGCATGGTGCCGGTGGTCTCGACGGTGACGGAGCAGATGACCGGCAGGTCGGTGCCGGTGGCGGCGAGGGCGCGGCGGGCGCCGAGGATGGCGGCCTTCGTCTGCAGCAGGTCCTGGGTGGTCTCGACGAGGAGCGCGTCGGCGCCGCCCGCGATCATGCCCTCGGCGTTCTGCTGGTAGGCGTCGCGGAGCTTGACGTAGGGGGCGTGGCCGAGCGTCGGCAGCTTGGTGCCGGGGCCCATGGAGCCGAGGACCCAGCGCTGCTGCCCGGTGGACGCGGTGAACTCGTCGGCGACCTCGCGGGCGATGGCCGCGCCCGCCTGGGACAGCTCGAAGACGCGCTCGGGGATGTCGTACTCGCCGAGGGCGGCGAAGTTGGCGCCGAAGGTGTTGGTCTCGACGCAGTCGACGCCGACCGAGAAGTACTCCTGGTGCACGGAGCGGACGATGTCGGGGCGGGTGACGTTGAGGATCTCGTTGCAGCCTTCGAGGTCTTGGAAGTCCGCGAGGGTGGGCTCCTGTGCCTGGAGCATCGTGCCCATGGCGCCGTCCGCGACGACGACGCGGGTGGCGAACGCCTCGCGCAGGGCATCGACGCGGCTGCTGCTGTCGGTGGAGGGGGTCGGCGACGAGGCCATGGATTCACTCCCGTAGATGCGACGGCTGTCGGCTTTGCCCCCGGGCGGTGCGAGGGGCACCCGGCCAGGGTAGCCGGGAGGGGCGCCGGCGGTGGCGGTGCGTCCAGGGCGTGGTCACCACACCCTCACTTCGGCGGACGAATTCGGCATGGGCCGATAGTGTTCAGCATTGTCGAATAGGGAACGGAGTCCGCCATGGCGAAGAACATCCAGTCGCTGGAGCGGGCCGCGGCCGTGCTCCGCCTGCTGGCGGGCGGCGAGCGCCGGCTCGGCCTTTCCGACATCGCCTCCTCCCTCGGCCTGGCCAAGGGCACGGCCCACGGCATCCTGCGGACCCTCCAGGCGGAGGGGTTCGTGGAGCAGGAGGCGACGTCGGGGCGGTACCAGCTGGGCGCCGAGCTGCTGCGGCTCGGCAACAGCTACCTGGACGTCAACGAGCTGCGGGCGCGCGCCCTCGTCTGGACGGACGACCTGGCGCGTTCGAGCGGCGAGAGCGTGCACCTGGGCGTGCTCCACCTGGGGGGCGTGCTGATCGTGCACCACGTCTTCCGCCCCGACGACAGCCGCCAGGTGCTGGAGGTGGGCGCGCTGCAGCCGCTGCACTCCACCGCGCTGGGGAAGGTGCTGTGCGCCTTCGACCCGGTGGCACGCCAGGACGCGCTCGACGGCGAGCGCCGCACGCTCACGCCGCGCACGGTGGTGGAGCCCGGCGCCTTCGAGGCGGCGCTCGCCGCCGTACGGGAGCGAGGCTGGGCCACCGACGTGGAGGAGACCTGGGACGGCGTGGCCGCGGTGGCTGCGCCGATCCGTGACCGCCGCTCCATGGTGGTCGGCGCCGTCGCGGTGACGGGCGCCGCCGAGCGGCTGCGTCCCGCGGACGCGGCAGGCGCCGCGCCGGACGGGGGAAGGACCGCGGTGCGCGACGACCTGGTGGCCGCGGTGCGCGGATGCGCGAGATCGGTGTCCCGGGATATCGGCAACGGGCGGTTTTGACCCGTATAGCGGATGATCGGACGTGCGGGAGGTTCCGGTGGCGGAGCCCTTGACTGCACTTGAACTCGGCACGAGACTGCCGTATAGCGGTCGGCATTGCCGAACAGGTCTCTGGAGTCACAGAGGCCACACGGCAGGACGACCGGAAGCAAGTGCCCTGCAGGACGGCGCGGACCGCCGGCACCCCCGGAGATCCGCCTTCCCTGGACGAAGGAGTCTCGGGTGTCCAATCTCGACATATTCGTGGGCGAGACGTCCGGTACCGCCATGCTGATCCTGCTCGGGGGCGGCGTGGTGGCGGGCGTCGTGCTCAAACGCTCCAAGGCGTTCGGCGCCGGCTGGGTCGCCATCAGCTTCGGCTGGGGCTTCGCCGTCATGGTCGGCGCCTATCTCTCGGCGCCCAAGTCCGCCGCTTCGCTCAATCCCGCCCTGACGCTCGCGCTGGCGATCCAGGGCGGGATCAAGTGGGGCGACGTACCGCTGTACATCGGCTCCGAGCTGCTCGGCGCCATGATCGGCGCCTTCCTGGTGTGGGTCGCCTACATGGGCCAGTTCACGGCCTTCCTGCGGGACCCCGAGGTGCTCGCCGCGCAGCCCGCCGAGGAGGGCCTGGTCGACCAGCGGACCGCGCCCAAGGCCGGCCCGGTGCTCGGCATCTTCTCCACGGGCCCCGAGATCCGGCATACGGCGCAGAACCTGCTGACCGAGATCATCGGCACGTTCGTCCTGGTCATCGCGATCCTCACGCAAGGGCTCAACCAGAAGGGCGACGGCCTCGGACCGATCGGCATCCTGATCACGTCGTTCGTCGTGGTGGCCATCGGACTCTCCCTCGGCGGGCCGACCGGTTACGCCATCAACCCGGCGCGCGACCTCGGGCCGCGGATCGTGCACGCCCTGCTGCCGCTGCGCAACAAGGGCGGCTCCGACTGGGCGTACGCCTGGATCCCGGTGGTCGGCCCCTTCGCGGGCGCCGCGCTCGCGGCCGGCTTCTACGAGCTGGCGTTCGCATGACCGCAGCCCGGCGCACGCCCACCCCGACCGACTTCCTCCGACGGAGCAGGAGCTAGACCGTGAGTGACCACACGAGCGGGACCGCGTCCCACGGGACGGGCCCTTTCATCGCCGCCATCGACCAGGGCACGACATCGAGCCGCTGCATCGTCTTCGACCGGGACGGCCGCATCGTGGCCGTCGACCAGAAGGAGCACGAGCAGATATTCCCCAAGCCCGGCTGGGTGGAGCACGACGCGGCCGAGATCTGGACCAACGTCCAGGACGTCGTCGCGGGCGCGATCCGCAAGGCGGGCATCACCAAGGACGACGTCAAGGCGATCGGCATCACCAACCAGCGCGAGACGACGCTGCTGTGGGACAGGAACACCGGCCGCCCCGTGCACAACGCGATCGTCTGGCAGGACACCCGCACCGACGCGCTCACCCGCGAACTGGGCCGCAACGTGGGCGCCGACCGCTGGCGCCGGGAGACCGGCCTGCCGCTCTCGACGTACTTCGCCGGGCCCAAGGCGCGCTGGCTGCTCGACAACGTCGAGGGGCTGCGCGAGCGCGCCGAGCGCGGCGAGATCCTCTTCGGCACGATGGACACCTGGGTCATCTGGAACCTGACCGGCGGTGTGGACGGCGGCGCCCACGTCACCGACGTGACCAACGCGTCCCGCACGATGCTGATGAACCTGCACACCATGGAGTGGGACGAACGCATCTGCGAGTCCATGGGCGTGCCCTCCGTGATGCTGCCGGAGATCAAGTCCTCCGCCGAGGTGTACGGGACGGCCGCCGGCGGCGCCCTCGACGGGGTGCCCGTCGCCTCCGCGCTCGGCGACCAGCAGGCCGCGCTGTTCGGCCAGTGCTGCTTCACCGAGGGCGACGCCAAGTCCACGTACGGCACCGGCACCTTCATGCTGATGAACACGGCGGACAAGCCGGTCAACTCGTACAACGGGCTGCTCACCACGGTCGGTTACCGCATCGGCGACCAGCCGGCGGTCTACGCGCTCGAAGGCTCCATCGCCGTCACCGGCGCGCTGGTGCAGTGGATGCGCGACCAGATGGGCCTGATCAAAACGGCCCCGGAGATCGAGACGCTGGCCTCCACCGTGGAGGACAACGGCGGCGCGTACTTCGTACCCGCCTTCTCCGGCCTGTTCGCGCCGCACTGGAACCCCGACGCGCGCGGTGTGATCGCCGGGCTCACCGGCTATGTCACCAAGGCGCACATCGCCCGCGCGGTGCTTGAGGCCACGGCCTGGCAGACCCGCGAGATCAGCGACGCCATGACGAAGGACTCCGGCGTCGAGCTGACCACCCTCAAGGTCGACGGCGGCATGACCGCCAACAACCTGCTGATGCAGACGCTCGCCGACGTCCTCGACGCGCCGGTCGTCCGCCCGCTGGTCGCCGAGACCACGGCGCTCGGCGCGGCCTACGCGGCGGGGCTCGCGGTGGGCTTCTGGCCCGACACGGACGCCCTGCGCGCCAACTGGCGGCGGGCGGCCGAGTGGACCCCGCACATGGAAGCGGCGGTCCGCGACCGCGAGTACAAGAACTGGCTCAAGGCCGTGGAGCGCACCAAGGGCTGGCTGGCGGACTGACCGCCGGCCGGCAACCGGCCGCCGGGACCCGGCGGCCGGACCCGCACCGCAGACGACAGCCCACGACGGCTGACGAGGAGTACGTATGAACACCCCCCTGAGCGGCGCCCCTGCACTCGGGACGCACCTGGCCGGCGGCTCGCTGCCGAGCCGTGCCGAGATCCGCGAGCGGCTGGACAGCGCGGCCTTCGACCTGCTGGTGATCGGCGGCGGCATCCTGGGCATCTCCACCGCCTGGCACGCCTCGCAGTCGGGCCTCAGGGTGGCCCTGGTGGACAGCGGCGACTTCGCCGGCGCCACCTCGTCGGCCTCCTCGAAACTGCTGCACGGCGGGCTGCGCTACCTCCAGACCGGCGCGGTCAGGCTGGTGGCGGAGAACCACTTCGAGCGGCGGGCCGTCGCCCAGCAGGTCGCACCGCACCTGGCCAACCCGCTCACCTTCTACCTGCCGGTGTACCGGGGCGGCCCGCACGGCGCCGCCAAGCTCGGCGCCGGCGTGTTCGCCTACTCGGCGCTTTCCGCCTTCGGCGACGGCGTCGGGCACGTCATCAGCCCGGAGAAGGCCAGGCGCGCCGTGCCCGAGCTGCGCACGGAGAACCTGCGCGCGGTCGCCGTGTACGGGGACGACCAGATGAACGACTCCAGGATGGCGCTGATGACCGTGCGCGCCGCCGCCGAGTCGGGCGCCGCGGTGCTCAACTACGCGGAGGTCACCGGGCTGCGCTTCACCGCGGGCCGGGTGACGGGCGCCGACCTCAAGGACCGCACGGACGGGGCCGAGTTCGGCATCAACGCGCGCCTCGTGCTCAACGCGACGGGCCCCTGGGTGGACCACCTGCGGGCCATGGAGGACCCGAAGGCTGCCCCGTCGATCCGGCTGTCCAAGGGCGCGCACCTGGTGCTGCGCAGGACAGCGCCGTGGCGCGCCGCACTGGCCACGCCCATCGACAAGTACCGCATCACGTTCGCGCTGCCCTGGGAGGACATGCTCGTCCTCGGCACCACGGACGAGGAGTACGAGGGCGATCCCGCGGACGTCTCCGTCACCGAGAAGGACATCCGGCAGATCCTCGACGAGGCGTCGCTCTCGGTGCGCGACCAGCAGCTCTCCCGCGACCTGATCGCGTACTCGTACGCGGGCCTGCGGGTGCTGCCGGGCGGCCCGGGGGGCACGGCCACGGCGAAGCGGGAGACCGTGGTGACCGAGGGCCGCGGCGGGATGCTGTCCGTCGCCGGCGGCAAGTGGACCACCTTCCGGCACATCGGACGCACCGTGCTGAACAAGCTGGAGACCCTGCCGGGCCACCCGCTGGGCCGGGACGCCGAGCCGGTCTCCCAGCTGCCGAAGAAGATGCCGCTGCCGGGCATCGCCAACCCGCACGCCGTCGCGCACCGGCTGCTGATCGACCGGGGCACCCCGGAGAGCGGGATCGCGCCGGACACCGCACGGCACCTGGCCACCCACTACGGATCCCTCGCCTTCGACATCGCGCGCCTGACGTACGAGCGGCCCGAGCTGGGCGAGCGGATCCACCCGGACGCGCCGGAGATCTGGGCCCAGGTCGTGTACGCGCGGGACCGCGAGTGGGCGCAGACCGCCGAGGACGTGCTGCGGCGGCGCACCACGCTCACCATCCGCGGCCTGGACACGGACGAGGTCAAGGCGAAGGTCGAGGACGTGCTCGCGCGGCGCGACTGACGGCGGCACCGGCGCCGGCCGGGCCGAAGTCACCCGCGTATCCGTCCCCCGGGGCGCCGAGCCCGGCGCATAATGGGGGCCGATACATCGGATGTATGGAGGTCGCCCGTGGCTGTCACCGACGAGGCCATAGAGAAGATCAAGGGAATGATCGTCTCCGGCGCGCTGCGTCCGGGCGACCGCCTCCCCAAGGAGAGCGAACTGGCGGCCGGCCTCGGCCTGTCGAGGAACTCCCTGCGGGAGGCGGTGCGCGCGCTCGCGCTGATGCGCATCCTCGACGTGCGACAGGGCGACGGGACCTATGTCACGAGCCTGGACCCGCAGCTGCTGCTTGAGGCGCTGAGCTTCGTGGTGGACTTCCACCGCGACGACACGGTCCTCGAATTCCTCGCGGTGCGCCGCATCCTGGAGCCCGCGGCGACCGCGATGGCGAGCACGCGGATCACCGAGGACGGGCTCGCCGAGCTCGACGGGCAGCTCGACGCGCTGGGGCCCGATCCCTCGGTGGAGCAACTGGTCGCGTCCGACCTGGAGTTCCACCGGGGGATCGTGCAGCACTCCGGCAACTCGGTGCTGCTCTCCCTGCTCGACGGGCTCTCGGGGCCGACGACGCGGGCACGGATATGGCGCGGCCTGACGCAGGAGGACGCGGTGAGCCGCACCCTGCACGAGCACCGGGCGATCCTCGCGGCGCTGCGGGACCGGGACGCGGAGGCCGCGCGGTCCTGGGCCACGGTGCACATCGCCAGTGTGGAGATGTGGCTGCGCTCCACGCTGTGAGGCAGCGGCGTGGGCCCGCGGCCGGGCGGCTGCGGGCCCACGCGGCGCCGCTCAGTCCTGCTTCTCGCCGCTCGCGAAGCGGGAGACGATCAGCGCGACGATGATGATCGCGCCGTTGAGGAACTGGTCCCACTCGGGCGGCACCCCGGCCAGCGTCATCACATTGACCACGAGCTGGAGCGTGAGGACGCCGGTGAGCGCGCCGAAGATGGTGCCGCGGCCGCCCTTGAGGCTCACCCCGCCGATCACCGCGGCGGCGAACACGTTGAAGATCCAGCCGTTGCCCTGGTCGGCCGCGACCGAGCCGTAGTGGCCCGTGTAGAGGATGCCGGCGAAGGCGGCGAGCAGGCTCGCGACGCCCAGCACGATCCAGGTGACCCGGTCGACCCTGATGCCGGCCGCGCGGGCCGCCTCCGGGTTGCCGCCGATCGCGTACAGCGACCTGCCGTGCCGGAACCAGGCGAGTGCCGCCCCGCCGGCCGCGAACAGGACCAGGCAGAGCCACACCGCGGCCGGCAGGCCGATCCAGTCGGTCCTGCCCAGGTAGCGGAAGGACTCGGGCACGTCGGAGATGGACTTGCCGCCGGTGATGCCGATCTGGAGGCCGCGCAGCATGGTGAGCATGCCGAGGGTGGCGATGAAGCCGTTGACGCGCAGCCGCAGGATCAGGAAGGCGTTGAACGCGCCGATGGCGAGGCCGACCAGCAGGTCGAACGGGATCGCCGTCCAGGTGGGCAGGCCGAGTCCGGTGAACCTGCCGCCGTGGGTGGGCAGGACGAGCCACATGGCGATCGCGGGCGCGACGCCGATGGTGGATTCGAGCGAGAGGTCCATCCGGCCCGCGATCAGCACCAGCGCCTCGCCGAGGACCAGCAGGCTGAGTTCGGAGGCCGACTGGAGCACGCCGGTGAGGTTGTTGGCGGTCAGGAACGCGGGCGAGACGATGAAGCCGATCACCATCAGCACGACGATCACCGGCACGAGCGAGAAGTCGCTCCACCTGACGAGCCTGAGCCTGCCGCGCGGGCTCAGCCGCTCCGTACGGTCCGCCACCGGCGGACGCATGGTCTCGGTCATTCCCGCTCCCCCACACCTTCCATCGCGGCGACCAGCTCCCGGTCGCTCCAGCCGCTCCCGAACGCGGCCACCACGCGCCCGTGGAACAGGGCGAGTACGCGGTCGCACACCCGCAGATCGTCCAGCTCGTCCGAGATGATGACGGCGGCGCTGCCCTCGTCGGCCACCCGGCGCACCACACCGAGCAGCGAGTCCTTGGACTTGACGTCGACCCCGGCGGTGGGCCGTACGGCCACCAGGGCACGCGGGTCGCGCGCCAGGGCGCGCGCCACCACGACCTTCTGCTGGTTGCCGCCGGACAGGCCGGTGACCGGCTGCTCGGGCCCGGTGGTCTTGATGTCCAGCGCCTCGATCATCGACCGGGCGAACGCCCGTGTCCTGGACGGCAGTACGGTTCCCCACGGGCCGAGCTGGTCCGCCACGGTCAGCGTGGCGTTCTCCGCGACGCTGCGGGTGGCGACGAGGCCCTGGAGGTGCCGGTCCTCGGGGATGTAGCCGATGCCCGCGTCGAGCGCGTCGGGCACGCTGCCCGGCCGTACGGGCCGCCCGCTCACGGCGACGCCGCCCGCGGTCGGGGCCCGCATGCCGACGAGGATCTCGCCGAGCGCCACGGTGCCGCTCGCCGCCGCGCCCGCGACGCCGAGCACCTCGCCCGGCCGCACCTCCAGGTCGATCGGCTCGAACACCCCGTCGAGGGCGAGCCCTTCGGCCTTGAGCACCGGCTCGGTGCGGGCGAGCTCCGCGGAGTGCTCCCCCGCGTGCCAGGCGCCCACCGACCTGGCGGCGTCGCCGGTCATCGCGGCCACCAGGTCGTCCTTGGACAGGTCGGCCACCTGGGCGCTGAGCACGTGCCGGGCGTCGCGGTACACGGTGACCGCGGTGCACAGCTCGTACACCTCCTGGAGGTGGTGCGAGATGAAGAGGAACGCGACGCCCTGTGCCTGGAGTTCGCGCAGCTTCGTGAAGAGGCGCTGGATGCCGCGCGCGTCGAGCTGCGCGGTCGGCTCGTCCAGGACGATCAGCCGGGCGCCGAACGAGAGCGCCCGCGCTATCTCCACGAACTGCCGCTGTTCCACGGTCAGTTCCTTGGCACGCAGGGTCGGGTCGACGTCCACGCCGTACCCCGCGAGGAGTTCGGCGGCGCGCCGCCGCAGGCCGCCCCAGCGGATGAGGCGGCCCGAACCCGCGCCGCGGGCTTGGAAGTTGTTGAGGAAGAGGTTCTCCGCGACGGTCAGGTCGGGGACCACCATGGACTTCTGGTAGACGCACGCCACCCGGGACTGCCAGGCCGCGGTGTCCCCGTACGCGGGCGCGGGCTCGCCGCCGAACTCGACGGTGCCCCCGTCCGGCCTGTGCAGGCCGGTGACCACGCCGACGAGGGTGGACTTGCCCGCCCCGTTGCGCCCGACGAGGGCGTGGGACTCGCCGGGCCGCACCGTGAGCCGGACGCCGTCCAGCGCGAGGGTCTGGCCGAACCGCTTGACGACGCCCGCCGCGTGGAGGGCGGGCGGTGGCTGCTGCTTCGCCTTTTCCACGGCTGCTACTTATTGTCCAGCTGATTGGCCCACAGCTTCGGGTCGTCCACGTTCTCCTTGGTCACCAGGGGCGCGGGGAGCTGGTCCTCGTACCCGCCCGGGATCTTGACGATCTTCGAGTCGTGGTCGGTGGGCCCGACCTTCTGCTTCTTGCCCTCGACGGCCTCCTTGGCGTACTGGAGGGCGTACTTGGCGTAGAGGTCGGCGGGCTGCGAGATGGTCGCGTCGATCTGGCCCTTGCGGATCGCGTCGAACTCCTGCGGGATGCCGTCGTTGGAGATGATGGTGATGTGCCCCTTGGTACCGGCGGGCTTGAGCAGGTGCTTCTGCTGGAGCAGCGCGAGCGTGGGCGCGAGGAAGACGCCGCCCGCCTGCATGTAGAGGCCCCCCAGGTCGGGGTTGGCCGCCAGGGTGGACTGGAGCTTGGACGAGGCGACGTCGCCCTCCCAATTGGTGGCCAGCTCGATCACCTTGACGCCGGGGAAGTTCTTGGTCATGCAGGACCTGAACGCCTGGGAGCGGTCGCGGCCGTTGATGGAGGACAGGTCGCCCTCGAACTCGGCGACCTTGCCCTTACCCTTCAGCTGCTGCCCGAGGAACATGCACGCCTTGGTCCCGTACGCGACGTTGTCGGCGCGCACCACCATGTAGACCTTGCCCTTGTCGGGGCGGGTGTCGACGCTGACCACGGGTATCTTCTTGTCGCTCAGCGTCTGGAGGGTCTCGGCGACCGCGCCGGTGTCCTGCGGCGCCATCACGACGGCCTTGGCGCCCTGGTCGGTCAGCGCCTGGACGTTGGAGGCCAGCTTGCCGATGTCGTTCTGCGAGTTGGTCAGCGGCAGGGCGCTCACCGCGCCCGCCTTGATGTCCTTCTGGACGTAGCTCTGGTACGAGTTCCAGAAGTCGGTGTCGCTGCGCGGCAGGTCGATGCCGACCTTGCCGCCGTCGGCGGCGCTGTCGCCGCCCCGGTTGCAGCCCGCGAGGACCGCCACCGAGAGCAGCACGGCGCAGGCGGCGGCGCCCGTGGTCCGCAGCCTGCCGCGTGGGCTTCGCCCCATGGTGTCTCGGAGCATCGTTGATCCGTCCTTACTCGTCACTCGTCCGTACCGGCGGTTGGGTGTGCAGGCGCGCGAGGCGCGGGGCCGTCATGAGGCCGCGTCCTCGGTGCGGCGGGCCCGCCACACGGGCCCGTCGGGGAAGCTGTGGGCGGCGACCGACTCCGGCAGCATGCGGGCGGAGAAGCCCGGTGCCTCGGGTGCCGCGTAGGCGCCGGAGACGACGCGCACGGGGTCGGCGAAGTGCTCGTGCAGATGGTCGACGTACTCGATGACGCGGCCCTTCGTGCTGCCGGAGACCGCGACGTAGTCGAACATCGCGAGGTGCTGCACCAGTTCGCACAGGCCGACGCCGCCCGCGTGCGGGCAGACCGGCAGGCCGTACTTGGCGGCGAGCAGCAGGACGGCCACGTTCTCGTTGACCCCGGCGACGCGGGCCGCGTCGATCTGTACGAAGTCGACTGCCTCGGCCTGCATCAGCTGCTTGAACACCACGCGGTTGGCGACGTGTTCGCCGGTGGCGACCGGCACGGGCTGCCCGGCCCTGATCGCGGCGTGGCCGAGCACGTCGTCGGGGCTCGTCGGCTCCTCGATCCAGTGGGGCGCGTACGGCGCCAGCGCGGACATCCAGCGCACCGCGTCGGAGACGTCCCAGCGCTGGTTGGCGTCGACCGCGATCGCGACGCCCGGCCCCACGGCCTCGCGGGCGAGCCGCATCCTGCGCACGTCGTCCGCCAGGTCGCCGCCGACCTTCAGCTTGATCTGGCGGAACCCGTCGGCGACCGCCTGCCGGGCGAGGGCCACCAGCTTGCCGTCCGAGTAGCCGAGCCAGCCGGGCGAGGTGGTGTAGGCGGGGTAGCCGTCGGCCCGCAGCGCGGCGGCGCGCTCGGCCCTGCCCGGCTCGGCGGCCCGCAGGATCTTCAGCGCCTCCTCGGGGGTGAGCGCGTCCGTGAGGTAGCGGAAGTCGACCAGCGAGACGATCTCCTCGGGCGTCATCCGGGAGAGGAACTCCCAGACGGGCAACCCCGCCTGGCGGGCCGCCAGGTCCCAGGCGGCGTTGACGACGGCGCCCGCCGCCATGTGCATCACGCCCTTCTCCGGGCCGAGCCAGCGCAGCGGGGAGTCGTGCGTCAGGTCGCGGTGGAGCGCGGCGAGTCCTGCGGCCGTGAGCGGGGCGGGACGGCCGACGACATGGCCGCGCAGCGCCTCGATGGCCGCGGCCGCCACGTCGTTGCCGCGCCCGATGGTGAAGCAGAATCCGTGGCCCTCGGCCCCGTCGTCGGTGCGCAGGACGACGTAGGCTGCCGAGTAGTCGGGGTCCGGGTTCATCGCGTCAGAGCCGTCGAGCTGCTCCGAGGTGGGAAAGCGGATGTCGTGGACCTCGAACCCGGTGACGCCCTGACTCATGCACGCGCTCCCTCGTGTGAACGGAAGAACATCGGACCTCTGGGGTCGTCCGATGTATAGCGCCGAGAAGTGCGGAGCGTCCAGAGGTAGGACGCAATTCAAGGTCACAGATCGGATGACTACGCCGTCGACCGTGCCGCGCAAGGGAGTTCAAGGGCGCTGAGCCGCCCGGCGACCCGGCCGCGCCGCGTCCGGCCGCGAGGGCGCGCGGCGGGCCATGCGCGCCCTCTCCGGCGCCCGTGACCGGGCGGTCGCGCCGGGTGCGCCGGCGCGGCCCGGAGCGTACGCGGCACTGCGGCCGGGCAGCTTCGAAGCCGTAAGGTTGGTGCGTACGACAGAGAACTTCGGAAGGAGGCCTGGGTGATCGAGCTCGCGGGGGTTCCCGAGCTGATCGACCCGGTCATGGTGGCCGCGTTCGAGGGCTGGAACGACGCCGGCGACGCGGCGTCCACGGCGGTCGCCCATTTGGACCGGGAGTGGAAGGGGGAGGTGTTCGCGGCGCTCGACGCCGAGGACTACTACGACTTCCAGGTCAACAGGCCCACGGTCTTCATGGAGAACGGCGCACGCAAGGTCACGTGGCCCACCACCCGGCTCTCGGTGGTGCGGATCTCCGGTGAGAACCCGCGCGACCTGGTGCTGGTGCGGGGCATCGAGCCGTCGATGCGGTGGCGCTCCTTCTGCAACGAGCTCCTCGGCTTCGCCCACGAGCTCGGCGTGGAACTGGTGGTGATCCTGGGGGCGCTGCTCGGCGACACCCCGCACACCAGGCCCGTACCGGTCAGCGGTGTCACCTCGGACGCGGCGCTGGCCCGCACGATGGACCTGGAGGAGACGCGCTACGAGGGCCCGACCGGCATCGTCGGCATCCTCCAGGAGGCGTGCACGCACGCCGGTGTGCCCGCGGTGAGCCTGTGGGCGGCGGTGCCGCACTATGTGTCGCAGCCGCCGAACCCGAAGGCGACGCTCGCCCTGCTCAACCGGCTCGAAGACCTGATCGGGGTCCGCATCCCGCTGGGCGAGCTGTCGGAGGACGCCCGCGCCTGGCAGCTCGGGGTGGACCAACTCGCCTCCGAGGACAGCGAGGTCGCGGAGTACGTGCAGTCGCTCGAAGAGGCGCGGGACACCGCGGAACTGCCGGAGGCGTCGGGCGAGGCGATCGCCCGCGAGTTCGAGCGGTACCTCAGGCGGCGCGACGGCGAGCCGGGCCGCGGCGGCCAGGCGGCGGCCGGCGGGCGTGCGACCGAGGGCGGCCCCGGCAGGACGTGGCCCAAGCCCTCGCGCGGCACCCACGACCAGGACCGCGTCGCCGGGGACCGGGAAGCGGGCGGCGACCCGGAGGCCCCGCCCGCGCCGGAGGCGGCCGAGGACGCCGGCGCCGAGGACCGCGCAGGCAAGGCCGAGGGCTCCGAGGCTCTCGAAAACACCGAACCCACTGAACCCACCGAACCCACCGGAAAAACCGACAGCCCGGACACCTCCGGCAGCCCGGGCCAGGGTGGCAGGGACGACAGTGCCGACAACGGCGGCGATCCGTCCGAGGACTAGTCGGGCCGCCGGCGGACCGGACATACCGGAGGGGCCTTGGTCCCGCGCCCCACCGGGGTGCGGGACCAAGGCCCCTCTCCGTGTCCTGCGTGTCCCGCTGTGTCGCGCCGCCGCTACAGCGCCACGCCGAGCAGCGCGTCGACGGTGCGGGTGGCCAGGCCGGTCGCGCCCTCGTCGCTGCCGCCCCCGCTCTCCTGGAGCGCCACCCAGCGGTCCACGGCGGCCAGCGCTGCCGGGGCGTCGAGGTCGTCGGCGAGCGCCTCGCGCACCTCGTCCACCAGCGCGTCGGCGGGGTGGCCCACCGGGCGGGAGACCGCGGCACGCCAGCGGGCCAGCCTGGCCTGCGCGTCGGCGAGTACGCGGTCGGTCCACATCCAGTCCGACCGGTAGTGGTGCGCGTGCAGCGCGAGCCTGATGGCCGCCGGGTCCACACCCTGCTCGCGCAGCGCGGAGACGAAGACCAGGTTGCCCTTGGACTTGGACATCTTCTCGCCGTCGAGGCCGACCATGCCGGCGTGCACGTACGTCCTGGCGAAGGGATGCTCGCCGGTCAGCGCCTGCGCGTGCGAGGCGCCCATCTCGTGGTGCGGGAAGGCCAGGTCGCTGCCGCCGCCCTGCACGTCGAAGGCCATGCCGAGGTGGTCGAGCGCGATCGCCACGCACTCGATGTGCCAGCCGGGGCGGCCCGCGCCGAGGCTGCCGCCGTCCCAGCTCGGCTCGCCCGGCCGCGCCGCCATCCACAGCATCGGGTCGAGCGGGTTCTTCTTGCCCGGGCGGTCGGGGTCGCCGCCGCGCTCGGCCGACAGCAGCCGCATCGCCGCGGCGTCCAGCCGCGACACCTCGCCGAAGTGCGGGTCGGCGGCGACGGAGAAGTACGTGTCGCCCTCCAACTCGTAGGCGGCGCCCGCCTCCCGCAGCCGCTCCACCAGGGGCACGATGCCGGGTATGGCCTCGACCGCGCCGATGTAGTGCCTCGGCGGCAGCATCCGCAGCGCCGTCATGTCCTCGCGGAACAGGGTGGTCTCGCGCTCCGCGAGCCCCCGCCAGTCCTCACCGTCGCGCTCGGCGCGTTCGAGCAGCGGGTCGTCGACGTCCGTCACGTTCTGCACGTAGTGGACCTGCCGGCCGCTGTCCAGCCAGACCCGCTGCACCAGGTCGAAGGCGTTGTACGTCGCCGCGTGCCCCATATGGGTCGCGTCGTACGGCGTGATGCCGCAGACGTATATCCGGGCGACGGGTCCCGGGGTGAGGGTGACCCTGTCGTCCGTCGAGGTGTCGTGAATCCGGATGTCGCGGCCCGTGCCGGGCAGGGCGGGGACATCAGAGGCTGGCCAGGCATGCATGCCATGAGCGTAACCGGACGTGGTATCCGGATACGACCCGGACAGGGGGTCGGGGAGGTCAGACGGGCGGCCACGGGATGGCGGGCCACTGCCCCGAGGGCAGCGGGTGGCGTTCCGTGTGGCGCAGTTCACCCACGCGCGCCCGCACCGCGTCGACCTCGTCGGGGGTGATCAGCGGGGCGAGCCTGGCGGCGAGCGGCGCACCCTCGGCGAGGGCGTCGGCGAGGATCCCGAGGACGGTGAGCGCCTCTTCGGGCAGCGGCTCGCCCGCCCAGCCCCAGAGCAGGGTGCGGAGCTTGTCGTCCACGTGGAAGGTGACGCCGTGGTCGATGGCGTGCAGCCGCCCGTCCTGCGAGGTCAGCAGGTGGCCGCCCTTGCGGTCGCCGTTGTTGATGACCGCGTCGAGCACGGCGAGGCGGCGCAGCCGCTCGTCGTCGGCGTGCACGAGCAGCGCGGTCTGCCCCTCGCCGACCTCGGCGAGCCCGATCGCCTTCCAGCCGTCGACGGGCTCCTCGCCCGCCACCAGCCCGAGCAGCGGGGTCAGCAGGGTGAGGGCGCCGTCGCCCGCCTCCTCGGCAGAGGACTCCCCCGGGTGCTCGGCGTCGTCCGGGTCCCCGGCGCCGTCCTCCGCCGCCTCGGGGTCCTCCCCCGCCACGAGCTGCTCGCCGATCCAGAGCTGGCACATGCCCTCGCCGTACGGGCCCTCCCGCAGCACGGTCGGCGGGACCAGGCCCCAGCCGGTCGCCTCTGACACCTCGTAGGCGGCGACCTCGCGCTGCGCGAGCGTGCCGTCGGGGAAGTCCCACAGCGGGCGCTCCCCCGCGACCGGCTTGTACACGCAGGCCGCCTCTGCGCCCTGGTAGGAGACGGTGCAGTAGAGCACCCCGTTGGACGCCTCGCGTATCCGGCCGCGTACCGTCAGCTCGCCCTTGCGCAGCAGCTCGTCCACCGGGACCCGCGCACCCGCGGCAGCGCCGCCCACCCCCTGCTGTCCGCTCACGCGCCCCGCCGGTATCCGTTCTGGCGGGGGCACACGTGGCCCTCGGGGTCGAGCGGGAGGCTGCACAGCGGGCACGGCGGGCGGCCCGCGTTGACGACGTGCAGGGCGCGCTTGGCGAACGCCCTGGCCTGCGTGCCGCTGAGGCGCACGCGGAGCATCGGCGGACCGTTCTCCTCGTCCTGGAGCAGCCGCTCCTCGGCCTCCGCGAGATCTTCGTCGTTCTCGGCGTCGAGCTCGACCAGGGCCTGGGCCTCGACGATCACACGCTGCTCGTCGCCGTCCCAGGCGAGCGCCATGGTACCGACCCGGAACTCCTCCTCGATCGGTACGTCGAGCGGGGCCGAGTCGGCGACGTCGGAGGGCGCGACCGCGGGCACAGGGGCGTTGCCGCCGCTGCGCCTGACGACCTCGTCCAGCAGTTCGTCGATCCGCTCGGCGAGCGCGGCGACCTGGGTCTTCTCCAGGGCGACGCTCGTCACGCGCCCCGCGGCCGACGCCTGGAGGAAGAACGTACGGCGTCCAGGCAGCCCGACCGTGCCGGCCACGAAGCGGTCCGGCGGATCGTAGAGGAACACCTGACGGGACACGTCCTGTCTCCCTTGGGAAGTGGCGGAATCGGGAGCGGTGCCGCGTCATCGGCGGCCACCGACGGCGGCCGCTGACGCGTGCACGGCGCGTCCACCCTACTGCTCCCGGCGATCACGGCGCGCCCGCGCCGCCGCCCACCGTGCCCGGGCCGTCCCCCTCGGCCTCGCGCGGCGCGAGACCGCCCAGGTCCTCGGTGTCGCCGAGCTTCAGGAGGTAGGGGCGCAGCCGCGTGTAGGAGAGGGCGGTGACCGAGCAGGGGTCGACGTGCAGCCGCTGGAAGAGGTCGAGGTGGAGGCCGAGCGCGTCCGCGACGATGGCCTTGATGATGTCGCCGTGCGAGCACATCAGGAAGACGGCCTTCTCGCCGTGCTCACGCTCGATCCGCTCGTTCCACTCGCGCACGCAGGCGACGGCCCTGGCCTGCATGGCGCTCATCGTCTCGCCGCCGGGGAACGCGGCGCCCGAGGGGTGCTGCTGCACGACCTGCATCAGCGGCTCCTCGTTCAGCTCGGACAGCTTGCGCCCGGTCCACTCGCCGTAGTCGCACTCGGCGATGCGCTCGTCGGTGACGAGTTCGGTGCCCGGCCGGGCGTCGAGCAGCGGCGCGAGGGTCTGGCGGCAGCGTTCGAGGGGGCTGGAGACGACGGCGGCGAAGGGGATCCCGGCGAGGCGGGCGGGCAGCCCGGCCGCCTGTGCGGCCCCCCGCTCGTCGAGCGCCACCCCGGGCGTCCGGCCGGCCAGCAGGCCGGAGGTGTTGGCGGTGGAGCGCCCATGACGTACGAGGATCAGCGTGGCCATGCCGGCAAGCGTAACCACCCCGCAGGGCCCACAGGGCGCCGCGTGCGGGACGTGGGAGAGGTGGCGTGCGTCGGCGCCGAGCGGGAAGAATGCGGTGCGTGATCGTGGACTGTGCCATTTACCGTGACGGCCGCCGCACCGAAGGGCCCGAGGACTTCTCGGGCGCGCTGGAGAAGGCGCGTTCCGAAGGGGACGCCTTCCTGTGGATCGGGCTGCACGAGCCGAGCGAGGAGGAGTTCTCGCGCGTCACGAGCGAGTTCGGGCTGCACCCGCTCGCGGTGGAGGACGCCCTGACCGCGCACCAGCGGCCGAAGCTTGAGCTGTACGACGACTCGCTGTTCATGGTCCTCAAGCCGGCCACGTACGAGCCGCACAGCGACACGGTCACCACCGGTGAGCTGATGGTGTTCGTCGGCGACTCGTTCGTGGTGACCGTGCGGCACGGGGTGGGCGCCCCGCTGTCCGCCGTGCGGGACCGCCTCGAACACCAGCCCGACGTGATGAGGCACGGCCCGACCGCGGTGCTGTACGCGGTCTGCGACGCGGTGGTGGACCACTACATAGACGTGGCGGACGAGTTGCAGACCGACCTGGAGGAGGTCGAGGCGGCGGTCTTCGCCCCCACCTCGTCGAGCCGGGCGGCCGAGCGGTCGGCCGCCGCGCAGACCACGGCCGAGCGCATCTACAACTTCAAGCGCCAGGTGCAGGAGTTCCGGCGGGCGACCGGGCCGCTGGCCGGTCCGATGCAGAAGCTGACGGGCGCGGGCCTGCCGTTCGTGAACGCGCGCTCGCAGCCGTTCTTCCGCGACGTGAACGACCACCTCACACACGCGAACGAAATGGTGGAGGGGCTCGACCGGCTGCTGTCGGACATCCTCTCGGCGCACCTCGCGCAGATGGGCGTGCGGCAGAACGACGACATGCGCAAGATCTCTGCGTGGGCGGCGATGGCGGCCGTGCCGACGATGGTCGCCGGCGTCTACGGGATGAACTTCGAGCACATGCCCGAGCTGCACTGGATCTGGTCGTATCCGGCGGTGATCGCGCTGATGCTGGCGATCGTGCTGGTGCTGCACCGGCAGTTCAAGCGGCGCGGCTGGCTCTGAGGCCGCGGCGGTGCCCGCTTCCGTACTCGTGGATCGGGCGTCGCAGGGCCGCGGTCCCCGCGGCCCTGTCGGCGCCGGCCGCGCGGGTCGGGCACGGCCGGCGGGGTGCGGTGGCGGGCGGGCGGCCCGTCACACCGCGGGCACGGCCGCTGCTGCGGGCGCGGGGCCGCCGAGCGCGTCACGGATCTCCGGCGGGGCGAGCCGGGTCATCCGCCGCCAGCCGCCGAGCCGCTCGTACGCGTACATGGCGTTGATGCCGACGGCGAGCGCCGCGGCCTTCGGCGCGGGCCAGCCGAGGATGCGGCCCATGTGGTCCATCACGGCGAGGCTCACCTGCCGGTAGATCGACATCTCGACCTTGGCGCAGGAGACGAGCGTGTCCAGGATGAACCGGCCGTGGCCCTGCGCGGCGAGGCGGAGCAGCTCCTCGTGGCAGTAGGCGAGGTGGTTGTCCTCGTCGCTGCTGATCATCCGCACGGCCTTGCCGACCTGGGGGTCGTCGCCGAAGTGCTTCTTCAGCATGTCCATCTGGTCGCTGGCGCGCTGCTCGGTGACCCTGCTGTGCGCGAGGTACACGACGATGTCGCGCTCGGTGAGCGGCGCGTCCCCGCGCAGCTTCTCGTGCGCGAGGCCGATGCCGCGCTGTTCGAGCAGGACGGTGTAATCGGTTTCGAGCGGCACCTCGACGGGTTCGAGGCCGCGCTTCTTGAGCAGCGCGTGGAAGATCCGGCCGTGCTTGTCCTCGTCGGCGCCGTGCCGGGTGATCTTGGGGGCGAGGTCGCGCATGGTGTCGGGGACGAGGGCGGCGATCCTGCCGTTCTCCCAGCCGCCCTGGGCCTCGCCCGACGCGGCGATGGAGCAGAACAGCTGGAAAGCCCGGTCGTCGTCGACCATTTCCTGGAACAGGCTCTGGGCAGAGAGCATCTCTGGCTACCTCCATCTGGACAGACGTCCGCAGGAGACGAGTCAAGGGGGGCCGCGGGCACCCGGCAACAGGTGGGGCGCTCCACTGGGCCGAAAGAAGGACGGCGTACGGGCGTAACCCGGGCGCGCGCACGGCGTTGTCCTGGGAGACGGCGGCCGTGGCGGGGAGACCCCCGAGCCCCCACCACGGCCGCGCTTCCCCTTTCCTGCGGCCTCGCCGCGTGCCCGCGCGCTCCGTGCCTACTCGGCGAGGCCGGCCCGCTCGAGCGCCTCGGCGCCCGCCCGCAGCGACGCGACCCGCTCGTCGAGCGTCAGGCCCGCGGGGGCGAGGGTCAGGGTCGTCACGCCGACCGCCGCGTAGGCCTGCATCCGGTCGGCGACGCGCGCCACGGGGCCGAGCAGCGTCGTCGAGTCGATCAGGTCGTGCGGCACGGCGGCCGCCGCGCCCGCCTTGTCGCCCGCCAGGTACTTGTCCTGGATCTCGGCGGCCTCCTTCTCGTACCCCATGCGCCCGGCGAGGCGGTTGTAGAAGTTCTGCTTCCTGCTGCCCATGCCGCCCACGTACAGCGCGGTGTACGGGCGGAACTGGTCGGCGAGCGCGGGGACGTCGTCGCCGGTGGCGAGCGGCACGGTCGGGCAGACGTCGAAGCCGTCCATCGTCAGCCCCGCCTTCTCCCGGCCCGCGCGCAGGGGGGCGAGCGCGGTCTCCTCCAGGTGCTCGGCCGCGGGGAAGATCAGCAGCGCGCCGTCGGCGATCTCGCCGGTCTGCTCCAGGTTCTTCGGGCCGATCGCGGCGATGTAGAGCGGGATGTGCGGCCGCTGGGGGTGCACGGTGAGCTTGAGGGGCTTGCCGGGGCCGCCGGGCAGGGGGAGCGTCCAGTGCTCGCCCTCGTGCGAGACCCGCTCGCGGGACATCGCGGCGCGCACGATCTCGACGTACTCCCTGGTCCGTGCGAGGGGCTTGTCGAAGGCCACGCCGTACCAGCCCTCGGAGACCTGGGGGCCCGAGACGCCGAGGCCGAGGCGGAAGCGGCCGCCGGAGAGCGAGTCGAGCGTCGCCGCGGTCATCGCGGTCATGGTGGGCTGGCGGGCCGGGATCTGCATGATCGCGGAGCCGACGTCGATGCTCTCCGTCCTGGCCGCGACCCAGGACAGGACGGTCGGGGCGTCGGAGCCGTACGCCTCGGCCGCCCAGCAGACGTCGTAGCCGAGCCGGTCGGCCTCCTGTGCGACGGCGAGGTTGTCGCCGTCCATCCCCGCACCCCAGTACCCGAGGTTGATGCCGAGCCGCATTGCCGCACCCGCTCCCTTACTCGTCCTACTCACCGGTAATGTCCTGTCGCAGGGACTGTAGCGCGCGGGCGGCCACCCGTCAGCCGCCCCGGCGGCGGCTCGTGGGCCGGCCTCCGTGAGAGCCTGTTGTCCACAGCCCCCTCTGCCGGCCGCGCCGTGGCCAGTAACCTCAGCCCCCATGGAGCAGAGGCATCTCGGCAGTACGGGACTGCGCGTGTCCCGTATCGGGCTCGGCACCCTGACCTGGGGCAGGGACACCGGCGAGCACGACGCGGCGGATCAGTTGAAGGCCTTCTGGGAAGCGGGGGGCACGCTGATCGACACGGCGGACGTGTACAGCGGCGGGGACGCCGAGTATCTGCTCGGGCAGCTGGTGGAGCGGCTCGTGCCCCGCCAGGACCTGGTGATCGCCACGAAGGCGGGGAGCGTGCCGGACCCCGACCGCCGCTTCGACGGCTCGCGGGGCCACCTGCTCGCCGCGCTCGACGCCTCGCTCGAACGGCTCGGCACGGACTACGTGGACCTCTGGCAGGTGCACGCCTTCGACCCCGAGACACCGCTCGAAGAGACCCTGCACGCACTGGACATCGCGGTGACCAGCGGGCGCGCGCGGTACGCGGGGGTGTCCAACTTCTGCGGCTGGCAGCTGGCGAAGGCGGCGACGTGGCAGCTGGCCTCGCCGGGCATAAGGACCAGGCTCGCCAGCACGCAGATGGAGTACTCGCTGCTCCAGCGCGGCGTCGAGCGCGAGGTGCTGCCCGCAGCGCTCGACCTCGGCGTCGGGCTGCTGCCCTCGTCACCCCTCGGGCGGGGCGTCCTGACGGGCAAGTACCGGCACACGACGCCGCCGGACTCGCGCGGCGCGAGCGACATGGCGATGTTCGTGGAGCCGTACCTCGACGGTGCGGCGAGCCGCGTCGTGGACGCGGTCGCCACGGCCGCGGACGGCTTGGCGACCAGCCCGCTCGCGGTGGCGCTCGCCTGGGTGCGCGACCGGCCCGGGGTGGCCGCCCCGATCGTCGGCGCGCGCAACGCGCGCCAGCTCAGCGAGGTGTTGTCAGTGGAGGGCCTTAGTCTTCCTGACGAGATCTGCCGGGCGCTCGACGATGTGTCCGCCCCGGTGCACCGCTATCCCGACCAGGACTGGAGCACGCTGTGACGACGGACCGCGACGCGGCCGAGGCGACCGTCGACGCCCCGGAGCCCGCCGAGGCGCCCGCCGGGGCGGGCCCGGCTGCCGAGAAGGCCGACACCGAGGGTGAAGGGGGCACGGGGACGGCCGGACCGGACGGGACGGACGAGACGGCTGAGGCGGACGGGGCCGCCGAGGCGACCGGGACCGTCGGCGCGGCCGAGGGCGCCGCAGCGGGCGGGGGCGCCGAGGCCGCCGGGTCGGCGGACGCGGGCGCCGGTGGCGACGCGGGCGGGGTGAGTGAGGCGCAGGCCGAGCTGGCCGCGCAGCGGGAGCTGCGGGCGCGGATCGAGCGCCGCAAGGCGGAGAAGGCGGGCCCCGTCGAGGCGGGGAGCGGGCTCAGCGGCCGGGCCGCCGACCTGCTCGCGGCGGTCCGCGCCGTCGAGAGCGGGGGCACGCCCGACCCCGCCGCGGTACGGCCCGCACCGCAGCCGGCGCAGACGCGGCCCGCCGAGCCGCCCGCCCAGGCCCGTACGGCTCCGCAGTCCCCGGCGCGCCCCGACCCCGGGGCGGTCGGCGCCGCGGCCGCGGTGCTCCGCGAGGGCGGCGCGCCCGAGGCGCTGGCCGGCCCTGCGGTCGCGGCGCTCGGGGAGGGCGCGGCCGGGGTGCTGAGGCAGGACCCGTGGCAGCTCCTCGCGGTGCCCGGGGTGCGGCCCGAGCAAGCCGACGGATTCGCCAGGGCGCTGCTCGGCGCCGCGTGCGGCCCCGACGACGGGCGGCGGACCGTCGCGCTCGTGGTCTGGCTGCTCGAACGCGCCGCCGTCCAGGGGCACACGGCGCTCGAAGCGGCGTCCGTCAGGACCGGGCTCGGGCAGTACGGCGTGCCGGACCCCGAGGGCGCGGTGCGGAGCGCAGCCGCCGAGGGCGCGGTGCTGGTCTTCCGCGACGAGGGGGAACCGTACGAAGTGGAGGCCGAGGAGGCCGCGGAGGCCGGGGACCCGGAAGGCGAGGGGCACGGCGGCGCCGACACCCCCGAGGAGGCCGGGGCGGACGCCGCGCCCGTGCTGCTCGGCCTCGACCGCTACGCGCTCGCAGAGGAGAGCCTCGCCGACGGCCTCGCCCGGCTGGTGAAGACCGTCGGGGAGCTGCCCGCGGAGCCGTGGGCCGAGGCGGAGCGCGCGGCGCCGTCGCCGTCCGCCGCCGAGCTGCTGCGGGCCGTCGCCGGCCACGGGCTCGTGCTGCACACCGGCGGCGAGGCGGCCCGCGCCGAGCCGGTCGCCGTCGCTGCGGCGGCCCGCGCGCTCGGCCTGCGTACGGCCGTCGCGGCGCACAGCGACAACGGCAGGGACCGGCTGCGCGCCGGGGGCGCGGTGGACGCCGTCACCGTGCCGGAGCTGCTGTCGGGCGCCGCGGGCCCCGGGCGGGACGCGGACGGCGCGCTCGGCGTCGACCTGCTGGTGGTGCTCGACGCGCCGCAGCTGGACGTCGAGTCGGCCGCCGTGCTCGTCGAGTCCCTGCCGGACGGCGGCAGGCTGCTGCTCAGCGGGGACCCCGGCGTGCTGGGCTCGGCGGGCGCAGGACGGGTCTTCGCCGACCTGCTGGCCGCGCGGGTCTGCCCGCAGGTCGCGTCCCGCACGCCGGACCCCGGCCCGATCGGCGAGCTGGTCTCCGGCATCGGCGTGGGCGAGCTCGCCCAGGTGCCCGCGCCGGACAAGGAGATCGTGATCGTCCCGGTGCGTGACGCGGGCGAGGCGGTGCACAGGACGGTGCAGCTGGTCGCGGATTCGGTGCCGCGCGCCTTCGGGCTGGCGGCGGGGCAGGCGCAGGTGGTCACGGTGGGCCACGGCGGCTCGGCGGGCACGCGCGCGCTCAACGCGGCGCTGAAGCAGCGGCTCGCGCCGGGCCCCGGCCGCTTCGGCGGCTTCGACCCCGGCGACCGTGTGGCCTATGTGCCGGCGCCGGGCCGTACGGTGCAGGGCGTGGTGGACTCGGCGCAGGCCGAAGGGCTGCGGGTGCTGCTCGACGGTCCCGAGGGGCCCGGCACGCCGGGTCCTGCCGTGACGGTGGCCAAGGAGCGGGTCGACGCCGAGCTGCGGCACGGCTGGGCGCTCACGGCGCACCAGGCGGCGGGGATGCGGTGGCCCGCCGCGGTCGTGGTGCTGCCGGGCGACGCGGCGCAGGCCCTGACGCGCTCGTGGGTGTACACGGCGTTCGGGCGGGGCGAGCGGCACCTGTCCGTGGTGCACGGCGCGGACCAGGCCCTGCCGAAGGCCGTCGCGGAGGGCGAGGGCCCCGCAGCCGTGCGCACCACCCGGCTGCGCCCCCTGATCGAGGCGCTGCTCGCGCCCGAGCCCGCCCCGTAGGGCCGCGGTCGCGGCCTCGGGGTCGTGCCCGGCCTGTGCCGTCGGTGCGGTCTCCCCCATGGGGCCGCGTCCTGGCGGGCGCGCCGCCGCTGCCCGCCCCAGCGGTCGTGCCCCGGGGCGTACCGTCGCCGCGGCCCGGCGTGCCTGGGCCTGTGACCGTGCCGTAAGGGCGCCGGACGCACCGCGGCCGCCCCACCGCGGCGGGCGGGGCGGCCGTGGCGCGCCACCGGAAGGGGCCGGGGGTGCCCGGCCCGCCCGGGGCGCGGTGCCCGCCTAGACCTCCTGCTCCTCCAGGTCGTCGGAGTCGAGGTCGTCCTCGTCGAAGACCGCGCTGACGTCGAAGCGGCAGACGACCTGCTGCGGGTCGGCCTGCTCGAAGGGCGACGACAGCCACTCGCCGGGCTCCGGCAGCTCGTCCTGGGCGGAGACCCACAGGGTCGAGTCGCCCTCCTCGAGCCCGAACTCCTTGTGGCGGGAGGCGATCTCGTCGGGTTCGTACTCGCCGAACAGGACGCCGACGGCCGCGTGGACGCTGCCGCCGACGACCGCGGCGGCGCCGGCCGCCGAGAGCACGTCGTCGTCGGCGTCCGCGATGCGCTGTGCCTGTGCCAGCAGCCGCTCCGGTTCCGCCACCGCGTAGTCGCGGCGGATCAGGACGCTCAGGGCGTGCGGCTCCTCGGGGCCCGCGTAGGGCGGAAGGGAGTCGTCGGGTTCCGGGATCTCGAAGGGGGTCACCTCGTCGTACCGGTTGTAGAGCCGCTCGTCGTAGACCTCGGCGGCAGCCGCGAGCGCGTTGAACGCGTCCGAGACCGCCTGGTCGTCCTCACCCGTGCGGTTCTCGACGGCCGCGAGGTGCCGGTCGAGTGCGGCCTTGACCGCCTCGGCGGCGGCGCGTACGTCGGCAGCGGTGGGCTGCGCAGCATCAGACATGGAGCAGACGCTATCCGTATCCAGGGTCTGGTCGCACAATAGATGCGATGCCGGAATACGAATTTGTCGATGTGTACGTCCCCCGCGGGGTGTCCCGCAAGGAGACGACCCGTCTGCTGACGGATCACGCCGAGTACGGGCACTGGGAACTGGACCGACTGAGCCTGCACCGGGACGGCAGCCGCAGGGTGCGGTTGCGCCGGCGCATCATCCGACAGGTGCGCGCCACCTGGTGAGCCCGGCCCGTCCCGTGACAGCGGGACGGGCCCCGCCCGTGTGAGGGGTGCGGGGCCCGCCCGTGGCTTCGTGCGTACCCATCCTGCGGCCGTCGTTACGCGGCTGCGCGGGACCGGCGGTAGAGGATCGTGCCGGCGAGCAGCATGCCGGCGGCGGCGGGCACGGCGATGCCGAGGCCCGTGGAGCCGGTGTGCGCGAGCTGCGGCGTCGTCTCCGCCACCTGCTGCGTCTTCGGCGTCTCGGGCGCGGGCGGGGTGGTGCGGTGGACGACCGGGGCCGGCGGGGTGGCCGGGTGGTGCGGCGCGTGCGGGGCCGGGGGCGCGGGCGGCGTCTCCGTGTTCTCGCAGGACTCGCCGGTGACCGGGTTGCCGATGCCGAGCACATTGATCCCGAGGCCGCAGGCGTTCACGGGGATGTCGATCGGGATGCCGATGCCGTTGCCCGAGCCGACGCCGGGAGAGCCCGAGGTGTCGCCGCCCGCGTGCGCGCCGCCACCGGTGTGGGAGCCGCCCGCGTGGGAGCCCCCGCCGCTCTGGTGGCCGCCTCCCTGGTGGGAGCCCCCGCCGCTCTGGTGGCCGCCTCCCTGGTGGGAGCCGCCGCCGTCCTGGTGGCCGCCGCCCTGGTGGCCGCCGCCCTGGTGCGAGCCGCCGCCCTGGGATGTGTTGGCGCAGGTGTTGCCCATCGCCGGGTTGAGGAGCCCGACGACGTTGACGGTGTTGCCGCACACGTTCACCGGAACATGCACCGGTACCTGCACGTTGTTGCCCGACAGCACCCCCGGCGAACCGACGGCCGCGCCCTCGGCTCCCGCGTCGGCGTGTGCCACCCCGCCGCCCAGGGCGAGTACGCCGCCCGCGGCCGCGAAAGTGATCAGACCCTTGCGCGTGCCCTGTCTCATCTGTTGATCCCTGCCTTCTGCAAAGCGGAATGCCTCCGGCCGTACCGGCGGCGCGATACCCGCGCGGCCCCGGAGCGCATGGCGTGCACTCCGGGGCCACCGGGTTCAGGCCCTGTAGCGGGCCGACCTACAACGTCAGGCGTTGACGCAGGTGTTGCCGAAGGCGGGGTTCAGCAGCCCGATCACGTTGATCGTGTTGCCGCACACGTTCACCGGGATGTGCACCGGCACCTGGATCACGTTTCCGGAGATGACACCGGGAGACTGCACCGCGGCGCCCTGGGCGCCCGCGTCGGCGGAGGCCACACCGGCGCCCGCGAGCACCAGACCACCGGTGACTGCCGCGGCCGCGACGACCTTCTTGAGCATTGTTCCTCCTCGTTGGCAAAGCGCGGCCCCAGCTGCGGACCGCACACCTGTAACGAGGAGGGAGTAATGAGGCTACGAGCTTATGGTCGGATTCACCCTTCTCCGCGAGCGGCCGGACGCACGAGCGAATCGCGCGTCCGGCCGGTGCCGTACGGGCGCCCCCGACGCCCCGGCGCGGGGGCTCAGCAGTGGTCGATGAACCGGTCGAGCACCCGGGCGCCGAAGCGGAGGCCGTCCACCGGGACCCGCTCGTCCACGCTGTGGAACATCCCGGCGAAGTCCAGGTCGGGCGGCAGCTGGAGCGGTGCGAAGCCGAAGCCTCGGATGCCGAGGTCGTCGAAGGACTTCGCGTCCGTACCGCCGGAGAGCATGTAGGGGACGGCGCGCGCGATCGGGTCCTCGGCGCTGAGCGCCGTCTGCATCGCCTCGACCAGGTGTCCGTCGAACGTCGTCTCGACCGCCTTGTCCGCGTGCACGTCCTCGCGCCGCACGCGCGGGCCGAGCACCCGGTCGAGGTCGGCGAGGAACTCGTCCTCGAAGCCCGGCAGGAAGCGGCCGTCCACGTGGGCGGTCGCCTGGCCGGGGATCACGTTCACCTTGTAGCCGGCGCCGAGCATGGTCGGCGCCGCCGAGTTGCGCAGCGTCGTGCCGACCATCTTGGCGATGCCGCCGAGCTTGGTGAGCGTGGCCTCCATGTTCTCCGGGTCGAGCGGGGTGCCCAGCGCGTCGGACAGCTCGTCGAGGAAGGAGCGCACGGTCTTGGTGACGCGCACCGGCCACTGGTGGCGGCCGAGCCTCGCGACGGCCTCGCACAGCTCGGTGATGGCGTTGTCCGTGTTGGTCATGGAGCCGTGGCCCGCCGTGCCGTCCACGGTGAGCTTCATCCAGTGCATGCCCTTCTCCGCGGTCTGCACCAGGTAGAGCCTGAGGTCCTCGCGCGCCGTGAAGGAGAAGCCGCCGACCTCGCTGATGGCCTCGGTGACGCCCTCGAACAGCTCCGGGTGGTTGTCCACCAGATGGCGCGCCCCGTAGGTGCCGCCCGCCTCCTCGTCCGCGAGGAAGGCGAGGACGATGTCGCGCGGCGGCTTGCGGCCGCTGCGCATCCGCTCCCGCACGACCGCGAGCGTCATCGCGTCCATGTCCTTCATGTCGATCGCGCCGCGCCCCCACAGGCAGCCGTCGGCGATCTCGCCCGCGAACGGGTCGTACGTCCAGTCGTCGGCGTTGGCCGGGACGACGTCGGTGTGCCCGTGGATCAGCAGCGCGGGCCGCGACGGGTCCTCGCCCTCGATCCTGGCCACGGTGGAGGCCCGGCCCTTGTGCGACTCGAAGATCCTCGGTTCGAGGCCGACCTCGGCGAGCTTCTCCGCCACGTACTCGGCGGCCGCGCGCTCGCCCGGGCCCGAGTGGTCGCCGTAGTTGCTCGTGTCGATCCTGATCAGGTCGCGGCACAGGTCCACGACCTCGTCCTCGCCCGCGACGGCCCGCTCCGCGCTCGGCTCGCTCACGCTGCTCACTCCCACGATCGTTGCTGGTGATGCCCCCATGGTGCCCCGAGCACCGGGGTGATCGAAGGCCCCCCGAAGTTTGCTATGGTTTTCCACGTCGGAACGGCCACGGGCCGCCGGCAGACACCTTGTCCGGGTGGCGGAATGGCAGACGCGCTAGCTTGAGGTGCTAGTGCCCTTTATCGGGCGTGGGGGTTCAAGTCCCCCCTCGGACACTCTTGAAGACCCCGGCCCGCGGCCGGGGTCTTCTGCTGTGCGCGTCAGGTGCCGGCGGTTTTCGCGTCCCGGCCGCGGGCCTCCGCCCGGTGGGCGCCCGGCGGCGTGCCCAGTTCGCGCTTGAAGGCGAGGGCGAACGCCGCCTCCGACGGGCCTTCGGCGACGCGGGCAAGCCGGTCGGCCTCGTGTGCCACGGCCCCCAGCTCCTGGTGGGGGCGGGCCTCGCCGCGGGGCGGCGCCTGACGTCCTGGTACGAGGTGCGCGACGAGATCGAGGCGGCCGGCGGCACCTGGGGTGATGAGCCGGTCGTCCAGGACGGCCCGTTCCTCACCGCCCGCAAGCCGGGCGACCTGCCCGCCGAGCTGCACGCGGTCATGCGGCGCCTCGACGCGCGGCCGGCGCCGGCCGCCTGAGCGGAGGGGCGGCGCGGGCAGTGCGGGCGGTCAGCCCGTGCTGCCGAACAGCTGGGTCCAGTACGTGCCGAGCCTGCTGCCCGTGGCGTAGCCGACGCCGATGTGGGTGAAGTCGGGGCTGAGGATGTTGGCCCGGTGGCCCGGGCTGTTCATCCAGCCCTGGACCACCTCGGCGGCCGAGCGCTGGCCGCAGGCGATGTTCTCGCCGATCCCGCGGTGCGCGGCGCCGGCGGCGCGTGCCCGGTCCCAGGGCTGCCGCCCTTCCGGGTCGGTGTGGGCGTAGAAGTCCCTGGCGACCATGTCCGCGCTGTGCGCCTGGGCCGCGCGGGCGAGCAGCGGGTCGGCGGCGAGCGGGCCGAGTCCTGCGGCGGCCCGCTCGGCGCAGGTGAGGCGCACGACCTCGGCGGTGAGCCCGTCGAGGCCCGCCGGGGTCAGCGGCGAGGCCCACACGGCCGCCCAGAACACCTCGCCCGCTCCGCCTGCGGCGTGCCCGATGCCGAAGCGGGTGTAGGCGGGATCGGCGAACGGCGCCCTGCCGTGCGGCTGCGAGCGGCAGTACGCGACGAACCCGGCCGCGTCCCGCGGCCCGGAGACCAGGTGCTCCGTGAGGGCGAGGCAGGCGAAGCCGGCCAGGTCGACGCGCTGGTAGAGCGAGACGCCGTCCGGGGTCTCCACGGCGAGCGCGCCCGCGGCGGCCATGGCGGCGGCGTGCCCGGCGGCCGCCGCGCAGAGCCGCTCGTCGAGGGCGACGGGCGGGGCGCCCGCCGCGGCGCGCTCGGCGCCGACGAGCGCCGCGTACCCCTCGGGGTCGGCGGCGGGCGGCGGCACGCGCAGGTCGGTCAGTGTCGGGACGTACGCGGGCCGGCGCTGCGGCGGGGCCGGTATGCCGCCGTCCGTGCGCTCGGGCGTCCCCGCGCTGGCCCCTGCACCGCCTGCACCGCCTGCACCGCCTGCACCGTCTTCGTCTTCCTCGACGTCGACGCCGAAGTCGCGGGCGAGGCCCGCGAGCCCCTCCGCGTACCCCTGGCCGAGGGCGCGGATCTTCCAGCCGGTGCCGCGCCGGTAGACCTCGGCGAGCAGCAGGACCGTCTCGGTGGTCGCGGGCGGCGGGCGGAAGGTGGCGACGGTGGCCGGTGGCTCGCCGGGGCCGAGCACGGTGAGCACGGGCGCGGGCAGGCGGCCGAGCGGGACGCCGGGTTCGGCGGGGCTCAGCGCGACCGTGACGCGGCTCGCCCCCGGCCGCAGCCTGCGCGGCTCGACACGAACCGTGTGGGCGGCGCCGCCGGGTGAGACCTCGACGCCGGGCGCGGACGGCTGGTTGAAGAAGACGAAGTCGGCGTCACCGTCCACCGTGCGCTCGTCGCCCGTGACCAGCGCGGACATGTCGAAGGGTCCGGTGACGCGCAGGGTGAGCGCGCCATCCGGCAGCTGCTGGTTTCCTCCGGGTGTCAACTCGGCCATGGTCGCCCCTCGCTGTACGGCGCTCGCTGTGCGGCACACCAGGGAATACGTGCCGGAGGCGCGTGCGGTTCCGCCGGGTGCGCCAGGACCGGACGGGCTTTTCACGACGCGACCCGGGTAGGGTCGGCCGGTGGACAGTACACGGGGTGCGGGGGTGCGTTCGTTCGCGCGGCCGTGGCAGCCGCCGACGCGGATCGAGCGGGCGCTGCGGGCGACGCTCGGAGCGGACGACCGGGACGCGTACCTGCGCCTGCTCGCGGGGTGCGACCTCTTCCTCTATGTGCCGAAGGAGCAGGCGGACGCCGGGGGTTCGGTGCGCTGGGGCACGTGCAGGGACCGCAGAGGCGCGTGGTGCGTGGCCGTGCGCACGGCGGGCGCGCGGCTGCCGCGGCGGGCGCACGCCGTGGTGCAGCGCACGTCGCTGCGGGCGCTGGCCGAGCTGTGGCCCGACGGGCGGTTCGGGCTGTGCGTCAACCCGGGGACGCCTTCGGAGCGCACGTTCCCGGCCCGCCACCGCCACCGGCGGCACTGGCTGCGGGCCGCCGAGGGCGCGGGCGCCCGGAGGGCTGCCCTGCTGACGAAGTATGGCGGCCCGACGGCGGGGCTGCTCGCGCAGGCTCTGGCGTGCGGCGCGCCGCTCGCGGTGCGCGACGGCGTGCCGTGGAACGAGATCGGCGACGCGTACGACGACTACGCGCTGGACGCGCGGGTACTGCGCGCCTCGTGGGCCACCGCGACGCCCGCGCAGTGGCGCTCCCGGATGGACGCCCTGCTCACGACGCGCAGCGGTCCCGCGGGCCCGGAGTTCGCGCTGGGGGTGCGGCGGCGGCTCGCGGGCGCCGAGGGCGAGCGCGTACCGCTCGACGTGTGGCGCGACGCCTGCGCCGCGGTGCTCGGCGCCCGGGGCATGCCGGAGGCTTCGGGCCTCGCGGTGCAGGGGGCGGTCGGCAGGATCGCGCGGCACGAGGCGAGGTTCAGGGCCGACGGGCTGCTGCCGCCCGACGGGTGGGTGCGCAGCACGGCGGCGTACGACTTCGGGCGGGCTGTCGCGTTCGCGCGGCGCGGCCTCGGTGCGCGGCTGTGCGGCGGGCAGGAGGCGCGGGACGCGATCCTGCGGGCGGGCGCGCTCGCGGGGACGCGGCACACCTCGTGGGCGGACTTCTCCGCGGGGTACGCGCTGGGGCGGGTGCTCGGGGTCGGCGCCGACGAGTCCGGGCCCGCATACGCGGCCGTGCTGGAGCCGCACCGGGTGCTGACGGCCGATCAGGAGAGCCCGTGGCGGACGCTGCCCTGGGAGTGAGCCCGCGGCGCGCCGCGCCCCGGCCCCTCCCCCGCGCGTCCGTGCTCCCCGTCCCGCCCGGTGCGCGGCGGGCGGGACGGGGAGCGGGGCACGGGGCCGAGTGCTACTTGCTGGGGGAGGCGTGGACGGCCGCGGCGTCGAGCAGGGCGACACGGTGGTTGAACTGCACCGTGTAGAAGGTGCGGGCGCCGGTGACGACCGTGCCGCTGGTGGCGAAGTAGTCGTCCGTGCCGGTGGGCGGCCGGGTGGCGACGTACGCCTGGCCCTTGGGTGCGGTGTACTTGCCGAGCGGCGCCATGGTGGACGGTGAGAGGTCCGACGGGTACTCGTCCTTGTCCGGGTAGGCGGCGCCGTAGACGCCGGCGGCGCCGCTGCCCGAGGGGGTGACGACCAGCGCGCCGGGCGCGCGGCTCGTGTTGCGGGCGCCCGGGTTGTAAATCCAGCCCTTGCGGCCCGCGTACCAGATCGCCGTCCAGTCGCCCTTCGCGCCCGCGACCACGTACTGCTGGCCCGCGGAGACCGTGCCGCCCCAGTCGGCGATGCCCGTGGTGCCCGCGCCGTCGGTGTGCAGGTACGGGTCGGAGACGAGCGGCGCGTCGGTCTCGGGCGCGGTGCGCACATAGAGGAAGTTGGCAGGCGCGCTGCTGTCGTGGCACTTCTCGGTGGCGCCCGACGGGTCGTCGGCGGGGCAGATGGTGGAGGTCTGGACGTTGTCGGCGAAGGACGGCGTGATGGTGACCGCCGTGCCCGCGGGGCCCACGCCGTGCTTGCCGGGTACCGGGTGGCCGAGCAGGGCCATGAAGCGGTTCCAGTCCCAGTAGGGGCCCGGGTCCCAGTGCATGCCGGCGACGGTGCCGTCGCCCGGCGCGGGCACGTTGTCGTGGCCGACGACGTGCTCGCGGTCGAGGGGGATGCCGTACTTGGCCGCGAGGTAGGTGACGAGGTCGGCGGTCTCCTCGTACTGGGCCTGGGTGTACCAGGTGGCGCCCTGGGCGGCGAAGCCCTCGTGCTCGATGCCGATCGAGTGCATGTTGAACCAGTAGTTGCCCGCGTGGAAGGCGATGTCCTTCGTCGGGACCATCTGGGTGACGGAGCCGTCGGACGCCTTCATCACGTAGTGCGCCGAGTCGCCGCCCGCCTTCTGGAACAGGTCGACGGCGTCCTGGTACGAGGTCTCGGTGTCGTGGATGACGATGTACCTGATGGCCATGGAGTCGTCGGGGCGGTCGGCGACCTGGCCGTTGGAGGGCGCGGCGGCGATGAACCGGCAGGCGACCGTGTCGGGGCACTCGGTCGCCCGGGCCGCGGGCGCGCCCGGCGCCGGCGGCTTGGGGTAGGCCCTGGTGAGCTGGGAGGCCGCGGGCCGCAGCGCGGGCTGCCCTGCGAGGGCGATGCGCTGGCCGCCGTCGGCGGTGCGGCCCGCGCCGGTGCGCAGCGTGCCGTACACCCGGGCGGCGAAGGCGCCCGCGGTCGCGCGGTCGGACGCCTGGCTGTAGCGGGCGACCGCGCCGTACCACTGCGCGGGGTCCGCGGGGGTGCCGCCCGTCAGCGCCTTCTCGTACGAGGCGAGGAGCGCGGCGCCGCCACGGATGTTGGCGCCGCTGTCGGTGCGCAGCGCGGCGGCGGGGGCGCCGGTGAGGCGGGCGGCGGCGGTCAGCGTGTGCAGGGCGGGGTCCTTGGTGAACGTCCCGAGGTCGCCGCGGCCTGCGGCGCCCGCACCGCCCGCGCCCGCCATCGCGGGGGTGACGTCGGTGAGGTTCATCGGACCGTAGCCGCCGCCGGTGTTGAACTGCCCCTGGTGCGCGTCCCATTGGGATTCCTGGTACGCGACGGCGAGCAGGACGGAGGTGGGCACGTGGTACGCGGCGGCGGCAGCGGCGAACTCCGCCTGGCGGGTGCCGGCGTGTCCCGGGCCCGGCGCGGCGGCAGCGGCGGGCAGGAAGGTGAGACAACCCGCGGCGAGCACGCCGCTGGTGAGGGCCGCGCGTACGGACCCTCTCGGTCTGCGCTGGTGCATGTGGAGGACCTCTCGTGCACAGTCGGACAGGGTCTCGGGCGGGTGGCGGCGCCGTGCGCGGCCGTGGCCGAGGTCTGCCGCCGTCCGCCGCCTGGCACCCTACGCCGGGACCCCGCCGCGGGCCGCTCCCCTGCGCCGCGCGGCCGCGCACCGCCACACGGACAGCAGAGGGCCCGTCACCGCGCGCCCGGTGGAAAGGGGCTGACGCGGGGTCGGGGTACGGCGCGTCAGGTCGTCGTCGGGCCACCGTCGGCCCCCGCCTCCTCGGGCGCGCCGGACGGGTCTGCGGGTGCGTGCAGATAGCGCTCGTCGATCTCCTTGGGGCCGAAGGGCCAGGTGTGTTCTGCCCTCGCCCACACCAGGAAGGCGAGACAGCCGAGCGCCACCCAGCCGAGGGAGCCCTCGATGGGGTGCAGTCCCGGGTTGTTCCTGTCGGCGAACACATAGACCGTCAGCCAGCCGGCGAGCGCCACGACGGAGGGCAGCGGGTAGAGCCACATCCGGTAGGGCCGCCGCAGGCCCGGCTGCCGCCTGCGGAGCACGGTGACGGCGGCGATCTGCGCGAACGCCTGGACGATGACCATCGTGGTGGTGAGGAAGGTGATCAGCACGGTCAGCGGCGGGTGCGCCTGCGCGTCGCCCAGGTGCCGGCTGACCAGAAAGGCGGCCGCCGTGATCACCCCCATGGCGACCAGGCCGAGCACCGGGAAGCGGTGGCGCGGGTGGAGCCTGCCGAACTGCTTGAAGAAGACCTTGTCGCGGGCCGCGTCGTAGGGCACCCGGGAGCCGCCGAGCAGCCCGGCGAAGACGGAGGCGAAGGCGGTGATCAGGATGAGGACCGTGATCACGTCCGCGGTGGTCCTGCCCCACGCCTTCTCCAGGACGACGGCCGCGACCGAGCGGGACGCCGGGTCGGCGGGGTCGATCATGTCGTGCCAGTTCACCACGCCGAGCGTGCCGATCTGCATCAGCAGGTAGATGCACATGACGCCGACGATGGCGTAGACGATGGAGCGCGGCAGCACCCGGCCGGGGCGCTTGATCTCCGCGCCCATGTAGGCGGTCGTGTTGTAGCCGAGGTAGTCGTAGATCCCGATGGTCAGCCCGCCGGCGAAGCCGAGCCAGAACTTCGTGGAGCCGAGGTCGAAGGCGTGGGCCGGGTAGGTGAAGGCGTCCGCCGCGTGGAAGTGGGTGAAGGACGCGACGATCACGCAGGCGACGCTGACGATCATGATCGCCCAGAGCACCGAGGTGAGCCGCCCGACCGAGTCGATGCGCCGCCACAGCAGCAGCACGACGGCGAGGCACATCGCGAGCCCGACCAGGTCGCCCTGCCCGCCGGACATGGACGGCCAGAGGAAGGCCAGGTACTGCACGAAGCCGGCCACTCCCGTCGACATGATCAGCGGGATGAACAGCATGGCCGTCCAGGTGAAGAGGAACGGCACGAGCCGTCCCGTCCGGTACTGGAACGCCTCGCGCAGATAGATGTACGAGCCGCCCGCGCCCGGCATGGAGGCGCCGAGTTCGGCCCAGATCAGCCCGTCGGCGAGCGCGAGGACCGCGCCCGCGACCCAGCCGATGACGGCCTGCGGCCCGCCGAACGCGATGATCATCGCGGGGATCGTGATGAACGGCCCGATGCCGACCATCTGGCTCATGTTGATCGCGCTCGCCTGGAACTGGCCGATCCTGCGGACGAACCCCACGTCGTCCTGTGCTGCCGTACGGTCGGTGCCTGCCACCCGCTGCGCCTCCTCCGTCTGTCGGGACGTGCTGTCGCGTCGTGGGATGGGGAGCCGCGTGGGGGCGGGGAGGCCGCCGGAACGGGCCGCGTCGAGGACCATCGGGACGGCGCCGCAACCAAGTTAGGATGCTTAACAAAAGAACGTCAACGGCCGGGGAGGCACGATTCCGAGCGGCGGGCAGGACGGCAACCGCGGTCGCCAGGACGGCCGTCCGGGGGACGTGACGTGGCACAGGGGCGTGCTGCGCAGCCACAACGAGCGTGTGCTGCTGGACGCGCTGCGGGCGGCCGGGTCCACCTCGCGGGCCGAACTCGCCCGCACCACGGGCCTGTCGAAGCCGACCGTGTCCGCCGCGCTGGCCGCCCTGGAGTCCGCGGGCCTGGTGCGCCGCACCGGCGAGGTCAGCAGGGGGCAGGGCCGCGGCCGGGCCGCTGTGCTGTACGAGGCCGACGCGACGGCCGGGTACGTCGTCGGCGTGGACGTGGGCCGCGCGTGGCTGCGCGCGGCCGCGGCCGACCTGGACGGCACGGTGGTGGGCCGCAGCGACGCCCCCAACACCGCCCGTACGGCAGGGGCCATCGTGCGCGACGCGGCGCGCCTGGCGCGCTCGGTCGCCGCGGCCGCCGGGCTCGACTGGTCGCAGGTGGTGCACACCGTCGTCGGCAGCCCGGGCGTCACCGACCCGCAGACGCGCAGGGTGCGCTACGCGGTCAATCTGCCGGGCTGGGGCCGCAGCGGCCTCTTCGAGCGGCTGCGCGCCGAACTCGGCACCGGGCTCGACGTGTTGAACGACGCCAACCTCGCCGCGCTCGGTGAGTACGCCCTCGGCGCGGGCCGGGGCTCCCGGCTGTTCGCGTACCTGTGGGTGGGCACGGGCCTCGGCGCCGGCGTGGTGGCGGACGGCAGGCTGTTCAGGGGTGTCCACGGCGCGGCGGGCGAGATCGGCTATCTGCCGATGCGCCCGCTGCCCGCAGCGGGCGACCGGGAGCCCGGCGAACGGGGCGCGCGCGGCGGCCCGATGGAGGAGGCGGTCTCCGCTGACGCCGTGGTGGCGCTCGCCAGGTCGCTCGGCATGCCGGAGTCCTCGGCGCACACCGCGAAGGACGTGTTCGCCGCCGCGCGCGCCGGGGACGCGACAGCGCTGCGGGTGGTGGAGCGCGAGGGCGCGCGCCTCGCGCACGCCGTGGCGGCGCTCGCGGCCGTGCTCGACCCCGAACTCGTGGTGCTGGGCGGCGGGGTGGGCGGCAACGGCGATCTGCTGCTCCCGCCGCTGCGGGCCTGCCTGCGGGAGCTGACGCCGCTGCGCCCGCGCGTGGTCGGCTCGGCGCTCGGCGACGACGCGGTGCTGCTCGGCGCGGTGGCGCGGGCCGCGGAGGCGGCGCGTGAGCGGGTCTTCGACACGCGTGGTGTCCGGCGCACCGGAAGATGAACCCGCCCCCTGCGGTTGCACGTTGAACAAGTAAAGCCATCAAGTACACAAGTGGAAAGAAGTGGGCTGCACATGGCCACGACCACGACCACGACCGCACGCCGGGTGGTCATCATCGGCGGCGGCTACGCGGGCGTACGCCTGGCGCGCGACCTCGACCCGGACGCGGACGTCACGCTGATCGACCTGAAGGAGGCGTTCTTCCACCGGGTCGCGTCGCTGCGCGCGAGCTCCGACGACACCTGGACGTACGCGCCGTTCATACCGTACGACGGGCTGTTGGCGCGGGGGCGGGTGCTGCGCGACAAGGCCGTCGGCATCAGGACGGCGGAGCGGCAGGTGCTCCTCGCCTCCGGCGGCGTCGCCCCGTACGACGTGCTGGTGCTGGCGACAGGCGCCGACTACCAGGAGCCCGCGCGGTTCACCGGCGGCACCGTGGCCGAGGCGGCCTCCGCCTTCCACGGGCACCAGCGGCGGGCGGCGGGCGCCCGCTCGATGCTGGTGATCGGCGGCGGTCCCTCCGGGGTGGAGCTCAGCGCGGAGTTGCGCCGGGCCAACCCCGAGGCCACGGTCACGCTCGCGCACTCGGGGAGCCATCTGCTCTCGCGGCTCGGCACCGGGCGGATGGGGCGCAGGGCCCGCACCTGGCTCGAAGAGCACGACGTGCGCGTGCTGCTCAACACCGAGGTCTCCTCGGCGGGCGGGACCGGCAGCAGGCTGCGCGACCAGGCGGGCAGCCCGCTCGGCGCCGACGTGGTGTTCTGGACCACGGGCACCACCCCGAACACGCTGTGGCTGCGCCTCGCGGGCCACGGCTCCTGGCTCGACGCCACCGGCCACGTCCGGGTCGACCCGCACCTGAGAGTGCTCGGGCAGCGGGACGTCTTCGCGATCGGCGACGTCAACGACGTGTCGGAGGCAAAGCTCAGCCCGAGCGCGCTCGCGCAGGGCGAGGCGGCCGCCCACAACATCCGCAGCCAACTGCGGGGCGTGCGGCACAGCAGCGGCGCACGCCCCTACCGGCCCGCCCCGGTACGGGTGTTCTCGGTGCCGTTCGGGCCCGAGGGCGGCACCACACTGCTGCCGGTGCTCGGCAGGGACGCCCTGGTGCTCGGCAACCGCGCGACGGCCAGGGTCAAGAGCAGGACCCTGATGCTCCCGGCGGTCCAGGGGCTGCTCGGACACCCCACCGGGTGACCGGCGGGGTCCGGGCGAGGGCGGGCCCGCGCCCGCCGCGGCCGTCCGCGGGATGAGACGCGGCCCATCGCGGCAGTGGCGTCCGCCACATGACGCCCACTCCGCGCCGGTCACGGGAACGGTCACCACGTGCGGGTCGTCTCACTCGTAAGGGGCGAGCTGCATGCATGCGCCGGGCATTGATATAAAGCTCATATGACCGAGCACTTCCAGCTGGACCACCGCCGTCGCGGCGTGGTTCCGCGCGGGCTCGTCGTCCGGACGCTCTCCCCCGTGCACCCGCTCCCGGGCCGCACGAGCGCACCTCGGCTCCTGCCACGACCGGAGGGCCCCGCAGCGTGGGCTCCACGCCATGACAGCCGTCCGATCTGTTCCACGCGTCATCGGATGCCGCGATCCGCGCGGAGTGACTGACCCCCGTGGGCGCTCCCCCAGCGCTCGCGCCACTTCGCGATACGGTCGGTCCCGTGCCCGCGTCCATGCCCGCAGGCCGGCCGTCGTTCCCCGCGAGGACCGCACCGCGGTCCGACCGGCGATGTCGCATGCCCGCCCGCCCCAGCTTCCATAACGTGACCACTGCCGTCCCACGGACGGTTCCGTCACCGAGCCACGGCCTCAGCGGCCGGGGCCGCGTCCGTGGTGTCCAGGCGCCTTCGCGCCACGACGACGGCGCCGCCCCCGCCCCGCAGACCGCGGCCCGGTGTGCCCGCCAGGCCAGGGAGTAGCAAGCCCCCATGCACCTTCTCGTCAAAGGGATCAAGCACCCGCTCACCGGTGATGTCCTCGTCCCCAACTCCAAGTACCACGCGCACCGCGCGCTGATCCTCGCCTCGCTCGCCGACGGCGAGAGCCGTGTGCACGGGCTCTCCGACGCCCGGCACGTCGAGTACACCGTGCAACTGCTGCGCGGCCTCGGCGTGAAGATCACACGCGACGGCGACACCTTCGTCGTGCACGGCCTCGGCGGGCGCTACAAGCCGCGCCGCGCGGCCGTGTCCGCAGGCAGCTCAGGCACGACGCTGTACTTCATGATCGGACTCGCCTCGCTCTCCGACCGCGACGTGGCGGTCACCGGGCAGAAGTACTTCAGGCGCCGTCCGGTAGGACCGCTGCTGCGCGCCCTCGAACAGATGGGCGTGGGCGTGGAGTCGGCGGACGACTGCCCGCCGATCCAGGTGACGGGCCGCCGGCCGACCGGCGGCCACGTCACCATCGCGGGCACCCTCTCGCAGTGGATCTCGGGGCTCATCCTGCTCGCCCCCTTCGCCACCGGGCACACCACCATCGAGGTGCAGGGCGAGCTCAACGAGCGGACGTACCTGGAGCTGACGGTCGCGATGATGCGGCAGTTCGGCCTGCAGGTCACCGTCTCCGAGGACTGGCGCAGGTTCGACATCGAGCCGAACCAGGAGGCGCACCCGGTCGAGCTGACGCTGCCGCCGGACATCGGTTCCGCCGCCTTCGGCGTCGCCGCCGCCGCGCTGCACCCGTCCGACGTGCTGCTGCGCGGCATCACCTCGCTCGAGGGCGGCCCGGCCGACCACCCCGAGTTCCACTTCCTCGACATCGCGCGCGCCATGGGCGTGCCGATGGAGGTGGACGAGGCGGCGGGCGGCGTCCGCATCCAGCAGGACCGCCCGATGCTCAAGGGCGTCGACATCGACTGCCGCGACGTGCCGGACATGCTGCCGATCCTCTCCACGCTCGGCACCTTCGCGTACGGCGAGTCGGTGTTCCGCAACATCGCCCACACGCGGCTCAAGGAGTCGGACCGCGCCGCCGCGATGCTCCAGCTCAACTCCATGGGCGGCGAGCTCGAACTGACCAGCGACACACTGCGGGTGCGCGGCGTGGGCGGCCTCGTCGGCGCCAAGCTCTCGTCGTTCAACGACCACCGCGTGCTGATGTCGCTCGCCATCGCCTCCTCGCGGGCCGGCGGCCACTCCACGCTCACCTATCCGAACGCGTACCGGATCTCGTATCCGACCTTCCTCGACGCGATGAACACGCTCGGCGTGCCGATGTCGGTCGAGGAGGGCGCGGGCGCGATCGGCAAGGCGAAGCCGCGCCGCCTGGAGCGCGAGGTCGCCAAGCCGGACCTGGCGGCAGGGGTCACGCTGCCCGAGTGGCTGCGGCGGCGTGCCGAGGCCAGGCCCCACGACACCGCCGTGGTGGACGTCCGTTCCGACCACGACGAGATCGTCACCTGGGGCGAGCTGGCCGAGCGCGTGGAGCGCACGGCGGCGCTGCTGCTCGACCTCGGGGTGAGGCCGGGCGAGAACGTCGCCTACCAGCTGCCCAACCGGGTCGAGTTCGTGGTGCTCTCACTCGCCGCGCTGCGCGTCGGCGCGGTGTGCTGCCCGATCATCCCGTTCTTCCGCGAACGCGAGGTCGGCTTCGTCCTGCGCCGCTCGAAGGCCAGGGTCCTCGTCGTCACCGACGAGTACCGCGCCCGCCGCCCCGCCGACGAGGCCGTCGGGCTCTCCGAAGAAGACCGCGCCGCGCTGGAGCACGTGCTGGTGCTGTCCACCGCCGGGGGCCCCGCCGCGCTGCCCGACGCGGGCGCGACCGGCCTCGCCGTACGGGACTTCGACGCGGCGCTCGCCGCCACCGAGGTGGACAGGGCGGCGCTCGACGCGATCGTGCCCACCCCGGACATGACGGCGCAGCTGCTGTTCACCTCCGGTACCACGGGCGAGCCGAAGGGCGTCACCCAGCCCACCGGCAACCTGGTGCGCGCCGCCTCCATGGAGATCAAGCACCTCGGCCTCGGCGCGCGCGACGCGATCTGGGTGCCTTCGCCGCTCGCCCACCAGACCGGGTTCCTCTACGGCATGGTGCTCGCGACGGTGCTCGGCGTGCCGCAGATCGTGCAGTCGGACTGGGACGCCAAGCGCGCGCTCCAGTCGCTCAACCAGCACGGCGCGACCTTCGTGCAGGCGGCGACGCCGTTCCTCTCCGACCTGGTCAAGGCCGTCGAGGAGAGCGGCGAGACGCCCCGCAACCTGCGGATCTTCGTGGCCACGGGCGCCCAGGTGCCGCGCGGCCTCGCCGAGCGCGCCGGCCGGCTGCTCGGCGCCGACGTGTGCGGCGCCTTCGGCACCACGGAGACGTGCCTCGGCGCGCTCTCCGCGCCGGGCGACGAGCCGGGCGAGCGCTGGGGCTCCGACGGCCGCGCGCTCGACGGCATCGAGCTGCGCATCACCGACGACGCGGGACGGGTGCTGCCCGCGGGCGAGGAGGGCAACTTCGAGCTGCGCTCCCCGACCGTGTTCGGCGGCTACCTGGACCGGCCCGACCTGACGGCCGAGGTCTTCACCGAGGACGGCTGGTACCGCACGGGCGACCTGGCGACGATCGACGCCTCGGGCTTCCTGCGGATCACCGGCCGGGTCAAGGACGTCGTCAACCGCGGCGGCGAGAAGATCCCGGTCGCCGAGGTGGAGCAGCTGCTGTTCGGCCACCCCGCCGTCGAGGACGTGGCGATCGTGGCCATGCCCGACGAGCGGCTCGGCGAGCGCGCCTGCGCCTTCGCGGTGTTCAAGGACGGTGCGACCCTGGAGTTCGGGGAGATGCAGCGCTACCTCGACGAGCACCAGGTGGCCAAGCAGTACTGGCCCGAGCGCCTCGAACCGATCGACGCGCTGCCGCGCAACCCGATCGGCAAGGTGCAGAAGTTCGAGCTGCGTGCGAGGGCCCGCGGTCTGCGTCCGCACGACGCGCTGTAGACAATGCCCTCGGGCGCCGGGAGCGCGCCGCGTGCGGCGGCCGTGGGAGCACGGCCGCCGCACGGGCGGCTCCCGCGCGCGGGATGGGCACGGTGCCCGGCCGACGTCCGGCCTGGCACCCTCTCGGGAAAGACGGAAGGCAGATTCAGCAGATGACCGACGACCAGCGGTTCCACCAGCTCAAGACCCAGGTGGAGGAGTGGGTGGAGGGGCCCGGCGAGCGCTGGGCCGAGCGCATCGAGGAGACGGGGGAGGTCCCCGAGGAGCTGTGGGCCGAGCTGAACGAGCTCGGGTTCCTGCGCGTGGCCGCGCCGAAGGAGTACGGCGGCCAGGGCCTCGGCTTCGCGCGCTGGATGGAGCTGATGGAGATCTTCTCCCGCTCGCACGGCTCCGTACGCATGATCGTGCACGTGGTCAACGGCATCTGGCGGTCCATGGACGGCCACGCGAACGACGACCAGCGCAAGCGCTTCGTGATCCCGTCCGTCACGGGCGAGATCAAGATCGCGTTCACGCTCACCGAGCCGGGCAACGGCACCGGCGCCGACATCACCACCTCCGTGGTGCGCGAGGGCGACACGTACTACCTGTCGGGCCGCAAGCACCTGATCACGTTCGGCGTGCGGTGCGACTACTACCTGCTGGCCGCGCGCGTCGAGGGCAGCACGGGCCACGAGGGCACCGTCGCGCTGCTGGTGCCGCGCGAGGCCGCGGGCGTCACCGTCGAGGACACGTCCAACACGATGGGCGTCACCGGCACCGACCACGCGTCGCTGGTCTTCGACCGCACCCCGGTCCCCGTCGACCACCGGCTCGGCGCCGAGGGCGAGGGCCTGGAGGTCTTCCTCGGCGGCTTCCTCACCCCCTCGCGCATCTCCGTCGCGATGAGCTGCGTGGGGCTCGCCGAGCGCGCGCAGCAGCTGGCCGTCCAGTACGCGGCGGGCCGCGTGACGTTCGGCAAGTCGCTGACCCAGCGCCAGGCCATCCAGTTCATGCTCGCCGAGAACCAGGCCGACATCGAGGCCGCCAAGCAGCTGGTGCTGCACGCGGCCCGCCGCTTCGAGGAGGGCGCCGACGACGCGTCGATGCAGTCCTCGATGGCGAAGATGCACGCGGTGACGATGCTGACGAACGTCACCGACAAGGCCCTCCAGGTGCACGGCGGCCTCGGCTACTGGAAGTCGCAGAAGATCGAGCGCGTGTACCGGGACGCCCGGGCGCAGCGCTTCGAGGAGGGCACCAACGAGGTGCAGAAGGCGGTCGTCTTCCGCGAGCTGCTCCAGCGCGCGAAGGCTGCCGGTACGAGCGAGAAGGAGACCGCCCGATGAGCGGCACGCAGGACGCAGGGAAGACCGAGCGGGTCTCGCTGATCACGGGCGCCTCGCGGGGCATCGGCCGCGCCCTGGCGCTGACCCTGGCCCGTGAGGGCGGCACGATCGCCGTCAACTACAAGAAGAACGCGGACCTCGCGGAGAAGACGGTCGCCGACATCGAGGAGGCCGGGGGCCACGGCTTCGCCGTGCAGGCCGACGTCGAGACGACCGAGGGCGTGCAGGCGCTGTTCGACGAGGTGGCGCGGCGCTGCGGGCGCCTCGACCACTTCGTGTCGAACGCCGCGGCCAGCGCGTTCAAGAACATCGTGAACGTCGGACCGCACCACCTGGACCGGTCGTACGCGATGAACCTGCGGCCCTTCGTGCTGGGCGCGCAGGAGGCCGTGAAGCTGATGGACAAGGGCGGCAGGATCGTCGCGCTGTCCTCGTACGGCTCGATCCGCGCGTACCCGACGTACGCGACGCTCGGTGCGATGAAGGCCGCGATCGAGGCGTGGGTGCGGTACATGGCGGTGGAGTTCGCGCCGTACGGCATCAACGTGAACGCGGTCAACGGCGGTCTGATCGACTCGGACTCGCTGGAGTACTTCTACAACGTCAAGGGCATGCCGGACATGCAGAGCGTGCTCGACCGCATCCCCGCGCACCGCCCCGGCACGGTGCAGGAGGTCGCCGACACGATCAACTTCCTGCTGGGCGAGGGCTCCGGCTACATCACGGGCCAGACCCTGGTGGTCGACGGCGGTCTCAGCGTGGTCGCGCCGCCGTTCTTCGCCGACGCGGGCCCCGAGCTCCAGCTGCCGCCGCGCCCCACGCGGGAATCCTGACCCCGGGGACGCACTGAATTCGGAGAGGGACTGCACGTGTTCGACCATGTCTTCCGGTCAGGTGCCATCGGCGGCCTGACGCTGCCGCACCGCATCGTCATGGGTGCCATGCACCTCAATCTGGAGGCCCTGGAGGACGGCGGGGCCGCGCTCGCCGCGTTCTACGCCGAGCGTGCGGGCGGTGGCGCGGCACTGATCGTCACCGGCGGCACGGCGGTCTCCCCCGCGGGGGCCGGCGGTCCCGGGTACGGCATGGTCGGCGATCCCTCCCACCGCGCCGCGCTGCGCCGGGCCGCCGACGCGGTGCACGCGGCGGGCGGGCTGATCGCGCTGCAGCTGTTCCACGCCGGGCGGTACGCACTGCCCGGCGTGGCGGGCACGGACGGCGGCGCCCCGTTCGCGCCGTCGGCCGTGTACAGCAAGTTCTCCCGCACGACGCCGCGGGAGATGTCGGCCGCCGACATCGCAGGGACCGTCGCCGACTTCGCGCGGGGCGCCGAGGCGGCCCGTGAGCTCGGCTTCGACGCCGTCGAGGTGATGGGCTCAGAGGGCTATCTGATCAACCAGTTCACGGCTCCGCTGACCAACAGGCGCGACGACGCGTGGGGCGGGGACGCCGAGCGGCGGCGCCGCTTCCCCGTCGAGGTGATGCGGGCCGTGCGCGCCGCGGTGCCCGGCTTCCCCGTGCTGTTCCGGATGTCGGGCGCCGACCTGGTGGAGGACGGCACGCCGCCGCAGGACACGGCGGCGCTCGCCGTGGCGCTCGCCGAAGCGGGCGCCGACGCGCTCGCGGTGGGCGTCGGCTGGCACGAGTCGCCGGTCCCGACCGTGCAGGCGCAGGTGCCCGAGGGCACCTGGGCGGTGTTCGCGAAGGACGTGAAGCGCGCGCTGCGCGGCGCGGGCCGCGGCGCGGTGCCGGTGATCGCCTCCAACCGCTTCAACCGGCTCTCCCAGGCCGAGGAGGTGCTGGCCGGCGGAGACGTGGACTATGTGGCGATGGCGAGGCCGTTCCTCGCCGACCCGGCGATCGTGGCCAAGTCGCGCGCGGGCCGGGCCGCGGCGGTGGACCTGTGCATCGCCTGCAACGAGGCGTGCATCGACAGGTCGTTCGGCACCGAGCGGGTGTCCTGCCTGGTCAATCCGCGGGCCGGGTACGAGGCGGAGTTCACGGCTGCGGCCGCCTCCGGCGCCTCGGCGCGGCGCAGGTACGCGGTCGTCGGCGCGGGCATCGCGGGGCTCCAGGCGGCCCGCACCCTGCTGGCCCTCGGCCACGAGGTCGAGGTCTTCGAGGCGGCGGCCGAGCCCGGCGGCCAGTTCCGGCTCGCGGGGCAGGTGCCGGGCAAGGGCGACTTCGCCCGGACCGTGCGCCACCACGTGGCCGAACTCGCCGAGTACGGCGCCGCGTTGCACCTCAATCACCGCATCGGCCACAAGGACGCCGCGCTGCTCGCGGCCTTCGACGGGGTGGTGCTCACGTCCGGTGTGCTGCCGGTGCGGCCCGCGCTGCCGGGGCTCGCGCTGCCCCATGTGATCGACTACGCGCAGGCGTTCGCCGACCCGGACGCGCTGGGCGAGCGGGTCGCGGTGATCGGCGGTGGCGGAATCGCCGTGGACCTCGCGCACCTGCTGACGGCGGGCCGCGCGGCCGCGTCGACGCCCGAGGAGTTCCTCGCGGCGCACGCGGTGACGGGCGGCTCGCCCGCCGCGGCGCCCGCGCGGCCGGTCCGCGCGGTGACGGTGATGCGGCGCGGCGGCCGGGTCGGCGCCGGCATCGGCCCGAGCACCCGCTGGGTCGCCATGGCCGAGCTGCGCGCAGCGGGCGTGGAGACGCTGGTCGGCGTGGAGTACGAGGAGATCACCCGCGAGGGCGTGGTGGTCAGGGAGGCGGAGGGCGGGCGCCGGCTGGTGCGGGCCGACCATGTGGTGCTCGCCGCAGGCCAGGAGCCCGAGCGGGACGCCCGCTACGCGCTGCTGCGGGCCGGTGTGCCGTTCGAGGCGGCCGGCGGGGTGACGGGCGCCGACCGGCTGAACGCGGTGCGCGCCACCGCGCAGGGGCTGCGGGCCGCGCACCGGCTGGTGGCCAGGACGGCTTCGGACCCGCACGCGGCGCCCGCGGTGGCCGCGGCCTCCACAGCAGCCGCCGCCTCCGCCGGGCCCGGCGCCGTACCGGCGGGCCCCGACGGTACCGGTTCGGCAACGGCCGCCGCCGCCCCGACAGGCCAGAACAGGACAGATCCGACAAACGAGGCGCGTGCCAACGCGACAGCAGGGGCGTGTGGGACATAAGACGCGTATGAGGCGGGCATATCGCGCGGTGCCCGGAACTTTTATCGACAACGGCCGGAATGAGGTTCAAGGTTTGGCAGGCCCATGCCTGGCACTCCGGAGCCGAGCAGGAGGAGCGCAGTGAGCAATCAGCAAGTGGTGGTGACGGGCTTCGGCGCCCTCACCCCTGTCGGCAACGACCGGGAGAGCACCTGGCAGGCGCTTCTCGCGGGCAAGTCGGGTATCGGACCCATCACGCGGTTCAACGCGACGGGCATGCCGACGGGCATCGCGGGCGAGGTCACCGGCTTCGACCCGTCCGAGCTGCTCGACCGCAAGCGGGAGCGCCGCTCGGCACGCTTCTCCCAGCTGGCGATCGCCGCGGCGCGCGAGGCCGCGCAGGACGCCGGTCTCACCATCGGCGAGGACGGTGTCGCGCCCGGCCGCGTCGGTGTGGTCGTGAACAACGCGGTCGCCGGCATGGACGGTGTGGAGAACGCCGTGGACACCATGCACAGCGACCCGCGCAAGGTGAACCCGTACTTCGTCTCCTCCGTCATCCCCAACATGCCGGCCTGCGAGGTCGCCATCGACCTCGGCATCAAGGGCCCGGTCACGGCGAGCGCGCTGGCCTGCGCCTCCGGGGTGTACGCGCTGGTCGAGGCGCGCAGGCTGATCCTGTCGGGCGAGGCCGACGTGGTGATCGCCGGCGGCACGGACTCGGCGATCACCCCGGTGATGTTCAGCGGCCTGTCCACCATGGGGGCGCTGTCGCGCCGCAACGAAGACCCGACGCACGCGAGCCGCCCCTTCGACGCGGAGCGCGACGGCTTCGTCTTCGGCGAGGGCGCCGTGGTGTGCGTACTGGAGTCGGCCGAGCACGCCAGGGCGCGCGGCGCCCGCGCCTACGCGGAGGTCGCGGGCGGGGCCCTGACCTCGGACGCGTTCCACGTCTCCGCGCCCGACCCGAGCGGCGAGGGCGCCATGGAGGCCATGCGCGGCGCGCTGCGCGCCTCCGGCACGGACGCGGGCGACATCGACTACATCTGCGCCCACGGCACCAGCACCCGGATCAACGACCTCACCGAGACGCGGGCGATCCGCGAGGTGTACGGGTCGCATGCGTACGATCTGACCGTCAGCTCGCCCAAGTCCATGGTGGGCCACCTGATCGGGGCGGCGGGGGCGCTCTCCGCGATGGTGTGCGCGCTCGCGATCAGGGACGGCGTGGTGCCGCCCACGATCAACCTGGACACACCCGGCGAGGAGTGCGACCTCGACTACGTGCCGCACACCGCCCGCCAGACCGAGGTCCGCGCTGCGGCGGTCAACGCGTTCGGCTTCGGCGGCCAGAACTGCGTGGCCGTGCTGCGCGCGGTCTGACCGCCGCCGGGGCCGCAGAAGGCTCTCCGAGAGGAACAGCATCATGAACAACCCGGACCCCGCGGCGGCCCCCGGCTACGACCCGGCCGCCTACCGCGCCGTGTTCGAGAACCGGTTCACCTACTGGGCCGGCTTCGCCCGCAACACGCACCGGTACGCGCGCTCCACCGCGATGCACGACCCCGCGTCCGGCCGTACCTGGACGTACGCGGAGCTGGGCGCCGAGGTGGAGCGGCTGGCCGCCGGGCTCGCGGCGTCCGGGGTGCGCGCGGGCGACCTCGTCGCGTACCAGCTGTTCAACACACCGGAGTTCGCGCTGCTCTACCTGGCGACGCAGCGGCTCGGCGCGGTCGGCTCGCCGGTCAACTTCCGGCTCGCGCCGGGTGAGACCGCGCACGTGCTGACGACCGGCAGGCCGCGCGCCTTCGTGTACGACACGGCCGTCGCGGAGAACGCGGGCCGGGCGCTCGCCCTCGCCGGCCACAGGACCGGTCTTGTGGTGCACGTGGCGTCGGGGGACCCGGCCGACGCGCCCCTCGCGGACTCCGTGCCGTTCGGGGAGCTCCTGGCCAGGGGCGAGGGCCGCGCCCCGCTGCCCGAGCCGTCCGGCGGCATCTACGCGGAGACCACCCGCCTGTACACGTCGGGCACCACCGGCATGCCCAAGGGCGTGCCGCTGAACAACGCCACCGAGGTGCTCTCGGCGCACGACGTGATCATGCACTTCCCGCTGTCGCCCGAGGACCGCACGCTCAACATGACGCCGTGGTTCCACCGCGGCGGCCTGTACGCGGGCGGCCCCAACCCGGTGTTCTACACCGGAGGGGAAACGGTCCCGCTGCGCCACTTCGACGCCGGCACGGTGCTCGACCTGGTGCAGGAGCGCGGCATCACCTTCCTGATCGGCGCGCCGACCAACCTGGAGCGGCTCGCCGACGCGCAGGAGGCGAGGCCGCGCGACCTGGCGTCGCTGCGCGGCATCGTGACGATGGGGGCGCCGCTCGACCGGGCCGCGTGCCTGCGCTACCAGAGCGTCCTCACCGAGCGGATCTTCAACGGGTACGGCACGACGGAGGCGTTCTGGAACACCTTCCTGCGCCCCGCCGACCTGCCGGACCACGCGGGCAGCGCGGGCCGCGCCTCGACCGACGACGACGTGGCCGTGGTGCGGGTCCACGAGGACCGGCGGGCCGCCCCCGACGACCTGGCGGCCAAGGACGGCCAGGAGATCGGCGAGGTCATCGTCCGCTCCCCCAAGTCGGGCTACGGCTACACCGGAAGGCCGGACGAGGAGGCGGCGAACTTCCGCGACGGCTGGCTGTACATCGGCGACCTCGCCACCTGGGACGCGGACGAGTACGTGACGATCGTGGGCCGCAAGGACGACATGATCCTCTCCGGCGGCGAGAACGTGCACCCGGTGCAGGTCGAGGAGGTGCTCGCGGAGCACCCCGGCGTGGCGGACTCCGCCGTGGTGGGGCTGCCCGACCCGGAGTGGGGCCAGCTGGTCACCGCGTACGTGGTGCGCAAGGACCCCGCCCTGACGGTCGCCGACTGCGAGAAGCACTGCCGCGCGCACCCGATGCTGGCCGCGTACAAGCGGCCGCGCGCGTACCGGTTCGTGGACGCGCTGCCGACCACGGCGACCGGCAAGAAGATCCACTACCGGCTGCGCGAGCAGGTGGCCGCGGACGCGGCGGCGGGGCTGATCGAGCGCGTCACGCGCTGACGCCGGGGCGCGAGGGGGCCGGGGCGCGAGGGGGCCGGGGCGGCGTGCCGTCCCGGCCCCCGCCGCTACTGCACCCGCGGCTTCGGCGGGGTGCTGCCGCTCGCCAGCGGCGACCTGGCGAGTTCCATGCACCCCGCGGCGATCAGCCCGACGGCGATCAGCTGGGGCACCAGCCACCAGCCGGTGCGGATGGTCTCGCCGAACAGGGTCACCCCGTAGGTGATGCTGATCAGCGCGTCGCCCAGGGTCAGCATGGGCTGCGAGGCCACCAGCGAACCGGCCTGGAGCGCGTTCTGGAGCAGGAACAGCGCGCCCACACCCGCCACCGCGGTGCCGTACAGCTGCCAGGAGGCGAACAGCTTCACGATGCCGTCGCCCTCCTCCAGACGCGCCATGGCGTCCTTCATGAGCGCCGCGGTCAGCGCGTAGCTGCACGCGGCGGCCAGGCCGAACAGCGCGGCCCTGGTGTTGCCGCGGGTGCGCTGCGCAAAGCCGATCAGCACCGCCTCGAAGAGGACCGTGCCGATCAGCGCGGGGACCCAGGACAGGCCGTGGACGGTCTCGGAGCCGCCGCCCGGCGCCGCGCAGGCCATGCCGAGCGCGAGGCCGCAGGTGACGGCGGCCACGCCGTACCAGGCGGTGCCGGGGAGCCGGGAGCGGAAGACGTACCCAGCGATGAGCAGTGTCGACGGCAGCTCGATCACGAAGATCGGCTGCACAACGGCGATCGGGCCCGTGGCCAGCGCGACCGCCTGGCAGACGGCCGCCACGATCACCATGCAGATGCCCGCGAGCCACACCTTCTTCCTGAGCAGCTGCCGGATGAGGGAGAGGTGCAGCGCGTCGCTGTCGGGGACCGTGGCGGCGGCGCGGCGCTGGAGCACCGAGGCCGAGCCGTTGCTGATGGCCGTCAGCACGGCGAAGAGAACACTGATCACCTGACCATTTTGCGTGTACATGGGGCGAAGCTCGAACGCAGGGGTCCGCGGGAACGCGCGGGACCGCCCCGGGCCCGGTGGGCGCCGCCGGGCGGCGGCGCGGCGCCGTAGGCTTCCGGTGTGGCGCGCAGAAACCGGACCCCGGCCTCACCGCTTCCGCAGCGCGACGGCGTCGACGCGGTGCGGGTGCGGCTGCCCGCCGACCCCGGGGGCCGCTACGGGACGGTCGGCGAGCACCTGGCGGCGCGCTACGGCCCGGCCGCCGGGGCGCACCGGATCGGGGAGATGGTCCTGGAGGGCCGCTTCGTGACGGCTGAGGGGCGCGCGATCACCGCGGCCACGCCGTACACGCCCGGTCTGCACGTGTGGTTCCACCGGGACGTGCCGCCCGAGCCCCCTGTGCCCTTCCCGGTCGGCGTGGTCCACCGCGACGAGCGGATCGTGGTCGCCGACAAGCCCCACTTCCTCGCCACCACCCCGCGCGGCGGGCATGTGCGCGAGACGGCGCTCGCGCGGCTGCGGCGCGACCTCGGGCTGCCGTCGCTCCAGCCGGCGCACCGCCTCGACCGGCTGACGGCGGGGCTCGTGCTGTTCGTGGTGCGCCCGGCGGACCGCGGCGCGTACCAGCGGCTGTTCGCCGAGCGCCGGGTGCGCAAGGAGTACGAGGCGGTGGCCGCGTACGATCCGGCGCTACGGCTGCCGCGCACGGTGCGCAGCCGGATCGAGAAGGAGCGCGGCGTGCTGCGGGCGTACGAGGTGCCCGGCGCGCCGCCCAACAGCGAGACGCTCGTCGAGCTCGCGGCGCGCGGCGGCGGCCTGGCGGGCTACCGCCTCGTCCCCGCGACCGGCCGCACCCATCAGCTGCGCGTCCACATGAGCGCGCTCGGCCTGCCGCTGCTGTACGACCCGCTGTACGGGCGCGATGCCTGCGCCGGCGGAAGTGCGCCTGGCGAGGCCGGCGACGACTACCACAGTCCGCTCCAACTCCTGGCCAAGCGGCTGGAGTTCACCGACCCGCTGACGGGCGAGGAGCACCGGTTCACCAGCGGGCTGCGGCTCGCCCACCGGCCCGGGCGCTGAGGCCGGGGCCGGCGGGCGCACCGCGCACGTCGGACGGCGGCAGCGGCTCAGTGGCCGCGGGCGATCCACTCCTCCAGCTGGGGCGCCTCCTCGCCGATGGTGGTCGACTCGCCGTGGCCGGTCCTGACGACGGTGGCGGGCGGCAGGGCCAGCAGGCGCTCCCTGATGGACGCGACGATCGTCGGGAAGTCCGAGAAGGAGCGTCCCGTGGCGCCTGGGCCGCCCTTGAAGAGGGTGTCCCCGGTGAAGACCGTGCCGAGGTCGGGCGCGTAGAGGCAGACCGCGCCCGGCGCGTGGCCCGGTGTGTGCAGCACGGTGAGGTCCGTGCCCGCGACGGTGATGACCTGGCCGTCGGCCAGCTGCCCGTCCGGCGCCTCGCCGGGGTGGGTGAGCTTCCACAGCGGCAGGTCGTCCGGGTGCAGCAGGACCGGGGCGCCGGTGGCGGCGGAGAGCGCGGGGGCGGCGTCGACGTGGTCGCTGTGCGCGTGGGTGCACACCACGGCCTTCAGCGTCCGCCTGCCGACCGCCGCCTTGATCGCCGCCGCGTCGTGGGCCGCGTCGATCACGATGGCCTCGGTGTCGTCGCCGACGATCCACACGTTGTTGTCGACGTCCCAGGTGCCGCCGTCGAGCGAGAACGTCCCCGAGGTGACGAGGTGGTCGATGCGGGCCCCCATCACAGCTCCACCACGGAGCGCAGGACGTCGCCCTCGTGCATGCGGGCGAACGCGGCCTCCACGTCGCCGAGTCCGATGGTCTCGGTGACGAACGCGCCCAGGTCGATGCGGCCCTGCCGGTGCAGGTCGATCAGCATCGGGAAGTCGCGGGACGGCAGGCAGTCCCCGTACCAGGAGGACTTCAGCGAGCCGCCGCGCCCGAAGACGTCGAGCAGCGGCAGCTCGATCTTCATCTCCGGCGTGGGCACGCCGACCAGGACGACGGTGCCGGCCAAATCGCGTGCGTAGAAGGCCTGTTCGTAGGTCTCGGGGCGGCCGACCGCCTCGATCACCACATCGGCCCCGAAGCCGCCGGTGAGCTCGCGGATCGCCTCCACGGCGTCCTTCGAGCGGGAGTTGACGATGTGGGTGGCGCCGATCTCCTGTGCCTTGGCGAGCTTGCGGTCGTCGATGTCGACCGCGATGACCTTGGCGGCGCCCGCGAGGCGCGCGCCGAGCACGGCCGCGTCGCCCACGCCGCCGCAGCCGATGACGGCGACCGAGTCGCCCCGGCCCACGGCGCCGGTGTTGATGGCCGCGCCGATCCCGGCCATCACCCCGCAGCCGAGGAGGCCCGCGACCGCGGGCGACACCTCGGGGTCGACCTTGGTGCACTGGCCGGCCGCCACCAGCGTCTTCTCGGCGAACGCGCCGATGCCGAGGGCGGGCGTCAGCTCGGCGCCGTCCGCCAGCGTCATCTTCTGCCGGGCGTTGTGGGTGTCGAAGCAGTACCAGGGGCGGCCGCGCAGGCACGCGCGGCACTGGCCGCACACCGCACGCCAGTTGAGCACCACGAAGTCGCCGGGCCGCACCTCGGTGACGCCCTCGCCGACCGACTCCACGACGCCCGCGGCCTCGTGGCCGAGCAGGAACGGGTAGTCGTCGTTGATGCCGCCCTGCTTGTAGTGCAGGTCGGTGTGGCACACCCCGCACGCCTGGACCTTCACCACCGCCTCCCCCGGGCCCGGGTCGGGCACCACGATGGTCTCGATCCGCACCGGCTCGTTCTTCCCCGGTGCCACCACACCCCGCACGCGCTGCGCCATGCCAGACCCGCCTCTCCTCACCGCTGCCGCCACCCCTGGCGGCACGGAACGATCTCGTCCACAGGTGAGTATGGCGCGCCTGCGCCGCTCAGGGCGCCAGGACGTCGAGTTCCTCGAGGGCGCCCACGGCGATCTGCCGGGTCAGCTCCTCGGCGCGGTCGGCACGGCCCTCCCGCACCGCCTCGGCGACCTGGACGTGCAGGGTGACGGCGGCCGGGTCGGGGTCCTCGAACATCACCTGGTGGTGGGTGCGGCCCGCGAGGATCTCGGCGACGACGTCGCCGAGGCGGGCGAACATCTCGTTGCCCGAGGCCGTCAGCACGATGCGGTGGAAGGCGATGTCGTGGACGAGGTACTCCTCGAGGCGGCGGCCCCGCGAGGTGGCGACCATGCCGAGGGCGCGCTCGGTGAGTCCGGCGCACTGCTCGGGGGTGGCGTGGCGGGCGGCGAGCCCCGCGGCGACCGGTTCGACGGCGGAGCGCAGCACCGTCAGGGAGCGCAGCTGGCGCGGGCGGTCGGCGCCGGCGAGGCGCCAGCGGATGACGCGGGGGTCGTAGACGTTCCACTCGTCGGCGGGGCGCACGGTCACACCGACGCGGCGCCGCGAGACGACCAGGTGCATGGACTCCAGGACGCGGACGACCTCGCGGACGACGGTGCGCGACACGTCGAAGTCCCTGGCGACCTCGTCGGTGCGTACGACACCGCCTTGCGGGTATTCGCCGGCGGTGATGGCGAGGCCGAGGGCGTCCAGGACGCGGCTGTGCTGACCTCGGCCTTCTTCGCTCATGGCCCCAGCTTACGGTGCGTACGCCGCATCTCACGCAAAAAATAAGTACTACGTTTCCATCACACTCTCTTGATTACGTCATACCTGATGGGGTTCAGTGGCGCGACACGACGTTGCCGACGAAGACAGCGAGGCAGGCATGCACGGCCCCCACGTAGTGGTGGTGATGGGCGTAGCGGGCACCGGGAAGACCACGATCGGCCCCCTGGTCGCCGAGGCGCTCGGCGTCCCGTACGCGGAGGGCGACGCGTTCCACCCGCCGCACAACATCGCCAAGATGACTGCGGGGCGGCCCCTGGACGACGAGGACCGCTGGCCGTGGCTCGACGCCATCGGCCGCTGGGCGCACGAACGGGCGGGCTGCGGGGGCGTCGTGAGCTCCTCCGCCCTCAAGCGCGCCTACCGCGACCGGCTGCGGGCCGCGGCGCCCGGCGTGGTCTTCCTGCACCTCACGGGCGACCGTGAGCTGATCGGGAAGCGCATGGCGGAGCGTAAGGGGCACTTCATGCCGTCCACGCTGCTCGACTCGCAGTTCGCCACTCTCCAGCCGCTGGCCGGGGACGAGCGGGGCGTCGCAGTCGACGTGTCCGGTACCCCCCACGAAATAGCCGAAAGGGCGGTAGCCGCGCTGCGCGCGCTGCCCGGGATGTAGAAGGAAGCACCCATGACCGGTCTCAATGTCGAGATGCTGGCTGCCGCCGACCCCCCGCTGATCTCCTCGGCGGGGAACGCGCAACTGGGGATCGCCGTCCTCGTCGGGATCGCCGTTCTCGTCGTCCTCATCACCGTCTTCAAGCTCCACGCGTTCCTCGCGCTGACCCTGGGCTCGCTGGCCCTCGGCGCCACGGCGTCCGCGCCGCTCGACAAGGTGATCACCAGCTTCTCCACCGGGCTCGGGGCGACGGTGGCGAGCGTGGGCGTGCTGATCGCGCTCGGTTCCATGCTGGGCAAGCTGCTCGCCGACTCCGGCGGCGCCGACCAGATCGTCGACACCATCCTCGCCAAGGCGGGACGCAGGTCGATGCCGTGGGCGATGGTCCTGATCGCGGCGATCGTGGCCCTGCCGCTGTTCTTCGAGATCGGCCTCGTGCTGCTGATCCCGGTCGTGCTGCTGGTCGCCAAGCGCGGCAACTTCTCCGCGATCCGGATCGGCATCCCGGCGCTCGCCGGCCTGTCGGCGATGCACGGCCTGGTCCCGCCGCACCCCGGCCCGCTCGCCGCGATCAGCTCGATCCACGCGGACCTGGGCATCACGCTGGTGCTCGGCCTCGTGGTGGCCGTCCCCACGGTGATCATCGGCGGTCCGCTGTTCTCCAAGTACGCGGCGCGCTGGGTGGACGTCACCCCGCCGGAGAGCATGATCCCCGAGCGGCCCTCCGACTCCCTCGACAAGCGCCCCGCGTTCCCCGCGACCGTGTGCACCATGCTGCTCCCGGTCGCGCTGATGCTCGTGAAGGCTCTGGTGGACATCGTCGTCGACGACCCGGCCAACACCGGCCAGCGGGTCGCCGACGTGATCGGCAACCCGCTGATCGCGCTGCTGATCGCGGTCATCGTCGGACTGTTCACGCTGGGCCGCGCGGCCGGGTTCGGCCGGCAGAAGCTCTCGGTGCTGCTAGAGGAGTCGCTCGCCCCGATCGCCGGCGTCATGCTGATCGTGGCCGCGGGCGGCGGCTTCAAGCAGGTGCTGGTCGACGCGGGCGTGGGCCAGATGATCCTGGACGTCACCAAGGACTGGTCGATCCCCTCGCTGCTGCTCGCCTGGCTGATCGCGGTCGCCATCCGCATCGCGACCGGCTCAGCCACCGTGGCGACGATCTCCGCAGCCGGTCTCGTGGGCCCGCTCTCGCAGGGCATGTCCACCACCCATGTGTCCCTGATGGTGCTGGCGGTCGGCGCGGGCTCGCTGTTCTTCAGTCATGTCAACGACGCCGGGTTCTGGCTGGTGAAGGGGTACTTCGGGATGGACGTCGGCCAGACGGTCAAGACCTGGTCGGTGATGGAGGGCATCCTGTCGGTGGTCGGCCTCGGCTGCGTCCTGCTGCTCTCCCTGGTCGTCTAGCCGGGAGCCTCCCCGGCCCGCGGTGCGGTGCGGCCGGTCCGCGTACGGGAAGCCGTGCGCGGACCGGCCGCCGCCGCGTGGACGGCCGGGTGGCCGCCCGGTGGATCAGCGGCCCGCCTCCCGTGCCTCCGCCGCGCGCTCCGCGGCCCGCTCGTCCTCCCACTCGGAGTGCTCGCGCCGCGCCCAGGCCCGGCCCACCGAGCCGGTCCGCATGCCGCGGCGCGCCTCCGGGTCCTTGAAGGCCATGCCGATGTGCCCGAACAGCACGATGCCGACGGCGAGCGCGAGCCAGTCGTGGATGAAGGTGGCACTCGTGCGCGAGACGAGCGGGAAGAGGCCGGTGAACCACATCAGCAGCCCGGTGAAGACCATCAGGACGGTGGCACCGGCGAGCCACGACGCGTAGATCTTCTGCCCGGCGTTGAACTTGCCCGCGGGCCGCGCGCCCGCCCAGTTCCACCGCCTGCGCACCGCGCGCAGCCACTCCCTGTCGTACGGCGCGAAGCGGTTGATGCGCTCCAGGTCGCGGCGCAGGGCGCGCGAGGCGAGGCCGGCGAGGAACGGCACGGGCAGCAGGATCCCGGACCACTCGTGGACCGTCACCACCAGGTGGCGCCGGCCGATCAGCTCCGCGAGCTGCGGTACGTAGAGGAAGGCCGCGGAGCCCACGCACAGGAGCATCAGCCAGCTCGTGGTGCGGTGCACGAGGCGCTCCGCGCGGCTGAAGCGCCTGATGTCCCCGGCGGCGGCCGCGTCAGACGGTCGGCTCGTCGTCGCGGCCGTTCGACCTGCCGACCCATCCGTCGACGTCATAGCCGTACTCCTCCCAGTAACCGGGCTCCACCTTGTCGGTGACCGATATGCCGGAGAGCCACTTCGCCGACTTGTAGAAATACATCGGGGCCACGTACAGCCTGACCGGGCCGCCGTGGTCCTTGGTGATGGGCCTGCCCTGCATCCGCAGCGCGACGAGCACGTCGTTCCTGCGCGCCTGCGAGAGCGTCAGGGACTCGCTGTACGTCCCGTCGAAGCAGGTGAAGCGGAGGGCGCGGCCCTCGGCCCTGACCCCGGCCGCGTCCAGCAGGTCGGAGACCCGCACGCCCTCGAACGGCACCTTCGGCACCCGCCAGCCGGTGACGCACTGCACGTCGAGGTCGGTGCGCACCTGCGGCAGCGCCGTCAGTTCCGCGAGGGTGTACGAGCGGGGGCGCTCGACGAGGCCCCCGACGGTCAGCCGGTAGGTGGCCGCGGTCTTCGTGGGGACCGAGGCCGCCACGTTGTAGAAGCGGAAGCCACCGCCGTTGGGCAGCAGGTTGCTGATCCCGGTGGGGTCGACCTGGGAGGCGGCGCCGAGGAACTTCTCCAGGCCGCTCTGGAGGTACGGGGCGGCGGCGAGGCCGCCCGCGCCGAGCGCCAGCGTCCCCAGCAGCACCCGCCGCCCCACGGCAGGCCCCTTGCGGCCCGTGGCCGCCCCCTCGTCCTCGCCGGGTCCGCTGCCCGGCCGGCCGTCGCCGTACGCGTCGTTCACTCCGCCGATTCAACACCCGCCGGGGCCCCGCAGGCCGCCCGTGGCCGGGGACGTCAGACTTCCGTAAACAATTGGCGCGCCGGGCCCGCGGCGCCTCAGGCCGTGGCCCTGGCCGCGGCCCGGCCCGCGGCCCTGCCGGAGAAGAGGCAGCCGCCGAGGAAGGTCCCTTCGAGCGAGCGGTAGCCGTGTACGCCGCCGCCGCCGAAGCCCGCCGCCTCGCCCGCCGCGTACAGGCCGGGCAGCGGGTCGCCCGCCGCGGTCAGCACGCGGGACGACAGGTCGGTCTCCAGGCCGCCGAGCGACTTGCGGGTGAGGATGTGCAGCCGCACGGCGACGAGCGGTCCTGCGGCGGGGTCGAGGATGCGGTGCGGCGGCGCGGTGCGGATCAGCCGGTCGCCCCAGAACCTGCGGGCCCCGCGCAGCGCGGTGATCTGGAGGTCCTTGGTGTAGGGGTTGGTGACCTCGCGGTCGCGTGCGACGATCTCGCGGCGCAGCTCGGCGGCGTCGATCAGCGGCTCATCCGTGAGGTTGTTCATGCCCTTGACCAGGGCCGCCAGGTCCCGCGACACGACGAAGTCGGGGCCCTTGTCCATGAACGCGCGCACCGGCCCCGGCACCTCGGCGCGTGCACGGTCGAGGACGCCGCGCACGGACCGGCCTGTGAGGTCGGGGTTCTGCTCGGAGCCGGAGAGCACGAACTCCTTGCCGACGATGCGGCGGTCGAGCACGAACCACGTGTACTCGTACCCGCTGCGCGCGATGTGTTCGAGGGTCCCGAGCGTGTCGAAGCCGGGGAACAGCGGTACGGGCAGCCGCCGGCCTTGCGCGTCGAGCCACAGCGACGAGGGCCCCGGCAGGATGCGGATGCCGTGGCCCGGCCAGATCGGGTTCCAGTTCTGGATGCCCTCGGTGTAGTGCCACATGCGGTCGCGGTTGATGTGGTGGGCGCCCGCCTCCTCCGCGATGCCGAGCATCAGTCCGTCCACGTGCGCGGGCACGCCGGTGACCATGTGCTTCGGCGGGGTGCCGAGCCGCTGGGGCCACTGCCTGCGCACCAGGTCGTGGTTGCCGCCGATGCCGCCGCTCGTGACGACGACGGCCTGGGCGCGCAGTGCGAACGCCCCGGCCGCGGTGCGGCTGCTCGGCGTGCCGCGCGGCGCCGAGCTGGGTGCGAGCACCTCGCCCGTGACGGTGTCGAGGTGGCCGCCGGTGGCGGAGAGAGCGGTGACCCGGTGGCGGAAGCGCAGCGTCACCAGGCCCTTGGCGACGCCCTCACGCACCCGCCGCTCGAAGGGCCTGACGACGCCGGGGCCCGTGCCCCAGGTGATGTGGAAGCGCGGCACGGAGTTGCCGTGCCCCGTGGCGTCGTAGCCGCCGCGCTCGGCCCAGTTGACGAGCGGGAAGAAGCGGACGCCGCGGCGGTGCAGCCAGGCGCGCTTCTCGCCGGCCGCGAAGTCGACGTACGCCTCGGCCCAGCGGCGCGGCCAGCGGTCCTCGGGGCGGTCGAAGCCCGCGGTGCCCAGCCAGTCCTGGAGGGCGAGGTCCCTGCTGTCCCTGATGCCCATGCGGCGCTGCTCCGGGGAGTCCACGAGGAAGAGGCCGCCGAACGACCAGTGCGCCTGGCCGCCGAGCGACTGCTCGGGCTCCTGGTCGAGCAGGATCACACGGCGTCCCGCCTCGACGAGTTCCGCGGTCGCCACGAGGCCCGCGAGACCGGCCCCGATCACGATGACATCTGCGTCGTACGCCATGCTTCCCCGTCCTCGGAGTCCACACTGCCCGGTCGTCCGATCTTCGGTACGCGCCGGTAACAAGTCAACCTCGCGGCGGCGCGGGGCCGGGAACCCGGCCGCGCGGGCGTTTGATTGGATGGGGCCATGGCTCCTGAGGACGAGATGGTGGACGTCGTCGACGCGGACGACCGGGTCGTCGGGCAGGCGACGCGGGGCGAGGTGTACGCGCGCGGCCTGCGCCACCGCACCGCCTTCGTGCTGGTGCGCGACGAGCGCGACCGGCTGTTCGTGCACCGCAGGACGGCGGTGAAGCTGGCTTTCCCCTCGCTCTACGACGTGTTCGTCGGCGGCGTTCTCGGCGTCGGCGAGAGCTACGACGACGGGGCGCTGCGCGAGGCCGAGGAGGAGCTCGGGGTCGCGGGGCTGCCCCGCCCCACCCCGCTGTTCCGCTTCCTGTACGAGGCGCAGGACGGGCCGGGCTCGTGGTGGGCCGCGGTCTACGAGGTCCGCTGCACGCTGCCGGTGCGCCCGCAGGCCGAGGAGGTCGCCTGGCACGCCTTCCTGCCGCACGCGGAGGTCGCGGCGCGGCTGCGCGGCGAGGTCCCGCCGGGCGGCGCGGGCCCCGCGGAGCCCTGGGAGTTCGTGCCGGACGGGCGCGCCGCCTACGAGCGGTACGAGCGCTTCGTGCGCGAGCGCGGCTGAGGCCTCCCGCCGGGCGCGTGGGACGGGCGGCTCTGGCCACCTGCCCCGTCGACCTGGCAAGCTGCGCAGCGGGCGGCGCCTTTTCTGTCCGGCCGCCGCGCGCCTTTCCCACCGCCCGGCGGCGCGGCCGGGCGGTCCGCCGTCCCCGACACCGCCGTACCGAAGGACCAGCGATGCCCGCAATGGAGCCCTATCTCGTCCGTGTCGCGCCGCAGGCGCACGCGTACGTCCAGCCGGACGGCGGCTGGTGCCTCAACAACGCCGGTGTGGTGAGCGACGGGCACACCACGCTGCTCGTCGACACCGCGGTCACCGAGCGGCGGGCGCGGCGGCTGCGCGACGCGCTGCTCGCCGAGGGACTGCCGCTGCCCGGCACCCTGGTCAACACCCACCACCACGGCGACCACACCTACGGCAACAGCGTGTTCGCGCCCGAGGCGACGGTGGTCGCGCACGAGACGTGCCGCAGCGAGCAGATAGCGGCCGGCCACCAGCTCCATCTCGTGTGGCCCGAGACGGAGTTCGGCGAGGTGCCGCTGGTCGCACCGTCGGTCACGTACAGCGAGCGGATGTCCCTGTACGCGGGGGACGTCGAGGTGCGGGTGGTGCACCCGGGCGCTGCGCACACCACGGGGGACTCGATCGTCCACCTGCCGTCGCAGGGCGTGGTGTTCACCGGCGACCTGGTCTTCAACGGCGGCACGCCGTTCATCTTCAACGGCTCGCTCGCGGGGTCGCTGCGGGCGCTCGACGTGCTGCGCTCGCTGGACGCCGAGGTGGTGGTGCCGGGGCACGGGCCGGTCACCGACCCGTCCGTGTACGACGCGACGGAGCGCTATCTGCGGTTCGTCGGCGAGGTGGCGCGCGCCGGGCACGCGAAGGGGCTCACCCCACTCGAACTCGCGCACGCCACGGACCTGGGGGAGTTCGCCGCGCTGCCCGAGCGTGAGCGGCTGGTGGCGAACCTGCACCGCGCGTACGCGGAGCTCGACGGCCTGCCCGAGGGCGCCGAGCTCGACCCGCTTGTGGTGTTCGGCGACATGGTGACGGCGAACGGCGGCCGGCCGGTCGCCTGCCACGCCTGAGGCGCGTCAGGGGCGGGCCGTCGCCCGGCCCCCGACGTACGGTGCGGCGCTCACCAGCGGGGCAGGGCGGGGCGCTGCCAGTCGGGGTGCGCCGTGCGCATGGCCGCCGCGTCGTCGCGCTCGCGCATGGTCCCGTCGTCCTCGGCCCAGCGGCGGTGCAGTGCGGCGAGCGCCTCCCGGTCGAGCTCCACGCCGAGGCCGGGCGCGTCGGAGACGGTGAGCGCGCCGCCCTCGAAGGTGTGGCGTGCGGTGATCACGTCCTCGGTCTGCCAGGGGTAGTGGCTGTCGCAGGCGTAGTCCAGGTTGGGCACGGTCGCGGCGACGTGGGTCATCGCGGCGAGGCTGATGCCGAGGTGGGTGTTGGAGTGCATGGACAGGCCGACGCCGAACGCCCGGCAGACAGCGGCGAGTTCCTGGGTGCGGCGCAGCCCGCCCCAGTAGTGGTGGTCGGAGAGCACGACCTGCACGGCGTCCCGCCGGAACGCCTCGGCGACCTCAGGCACCGCGGTCACGCACATGTTGGTGGCGAGCGGCACGGAGGTGCCGGCGGCGACCTGCGCCATCAGGCCGGTGCCGGTCGCCGGGTCCTCCAGGTATTCGAGGACGTCCCCCAGCTGCTCGGCGACGTGCAGCGAGGTCGGGACGGACCAGGCGCCGTTGGGGTCGAGGCGCAGCGGCTGGCCGGGGAACTCCTCGGCGAGCGCGCGGATCGCGGCGATCTCCTCGTCGGGCGGGAAGACGCCGCCCTTGAGCTTGAAGGAGCGGAAGCCGTACGTGTCGGCGAAGCGGCGCGCCTGGGCGACGACGCCCGCCGGGTCGACGGCCTCGCCCCAGCCGTCGTCCGCGGTCGCCTCCCGGTGGGCGCCCGCGGGGTGGGCGGCCCAGCGGTAGAAGAGGTAGGCGCTGTAGTCGACGGTGTCGCGCACCTTGCCGCCGAGGAGTTCGTGCACCGGTTCGCCGCGGTGCCTGCCGAGCGCGTCGAGGAAGGCGACCTCGAAGGCCGAGACCACGGAGAGCCTGAGCTTGTCGAGGGTCTGGGCGCCGCGCAGGCCGCCCGCGTCGACGCCGGTGTCCGTATGGTGTGACGCGCCGCACACCTGGTCGGCGAGGGCGAAGAGGCCGTTCACGTCCGTGATCCGGTGGCCGGGGAGCGCGGCGGCGAGGGGCCGCGCGAGTTCGAGGTACTTCCCGTCGCCGTACGTCTCCCCGAGGCCGACGACGCCACCGGCGGTGATCACCTCGACGATCAGCCGGGGCGTGTAGGGCTGGTGCACGCCCTGGGTGTTGAGGAGCGGAGGGTCGGCGATGAGGATCGGGGTGAGCCGGACCTGGTCGACGGTGAGCGCTGAATCCATACGTGAACTCTATTCATGTGGAGGATCCGGCCGCCAGAGCCCCCGGACTGGACGGCATACCGACCGGTCGGCATCATGAGGGACGACCGTGCCGTGCCGCGCCGGCACGCGACCACGCGAAGGAGCGGACTGTGAACGACGTCCCCCCGCCGGGGCTCGACCTCGGCCGGCTGCGCGCCCATCTGGACCGCGAGCTGCCCGGCCTGGTCCGCGGCCCCCTGGAGGCCCGCATGTGCGAGGGGGGCCGCTCGAACCTCACGTACGCGGTCACCGACGCGGGGGCGCCGCCGGGAGCCGGGCGCTGGGTGGTCCGCAGGCCGCCCCTCGGCCATGTCCTCGCCACCGCGCACGACATGCGGCGCGAGTACCGCGTGATCAGCGCCCTGCACCCCACGCCCGTGCCGGTGCCGAGGACGCTGCTGCTGTGCGAGGACGAGTCGGTGACGGGCGCGCCGTTCTACGTCATGGAGTTCGTCGAGGGGACCCCGTACCGCACGGCGGAGCAGCTGGTGCCGCTCGGGCCCGAGCGGACCAGGGCCGCGGTGCTCGGCCTCGTGGACACGCTGGTCGACCTGCACGCGGTGGCCCCCGACGCCGCCGGCCTCGGGGACTTCGGCAGGCCCGACGGCTTCCTCGACCGGCAGCTGCGCCGCTTCGGCAAGCAGCTCGACGCGTCCCGCAGCCGCGACCTGCCCGGCATCGACGAGCTGCACGCCGCGCTCGGCGCCGCGCTGCCCCGCTCCCCCGCGCCCACGGTGGTCCACGGCGACTACCGGCTCGACAACGTCCTGCTCGACGGCGACGACCGGATCAGGGCGGTGCTCGACTGGGAGATGTCCACGCTCGGCGACCCGCTCACCGACCTCGGCCTGCTGGTCATGTACAGCGTCAGGATCGACCTGCCCGACTCCCCCGTCAGCACCGCCGCCGGCGCCCCCGGCCACCCGGACCCCGCGGAGCTGGTCGAGCGCTACGCCCGCCGCTCGGGCCGGGACACCTCGGCGATCTCCTGGTACACGGCGTTCGCCTGGTTCAAGCTCGCCGTGATCCTGGAGGGCATCCACTACCGCTACACCCTGGGCAGGACCGTGGGCCGCGGCTTCGACCGCATCGGCGACCTGGTCCCCCTCTTCATCAGGCACGGCCTCACCACCCTCCAGGAAGGCTGACTCACCATGGACTTCGCCTACGACGCCCGTACCGAGGAGCTGCGGGAGCGGCTGCTCGCCTTCATGGACACGCACGTGTACCCGGCGGAGCCCGTGCTGCGCGAGCAGACCGCGGCGGCCGCCGACCCCTGGGCGGTCCCGCCCGTGGTGCGCGAGCTCCGGGCGGCCGCGCGCGGCCAGGGCCTGTGGAACCTCTTCCTGCCGGGCACGGAGTACGGCGCGGGCCTGACGAACCTCCAGTACGCGCCGCTCGCCGAGATCACCGGCCGCTCTCCGCTGCTGGCCCCCGCGGCGCTGAACTGCGCGGCGCCCGACACCGGGAACATGGAGCTGCTCGCGCAGTTCGGCGACGCGGCGCAGCGCAAGCAGTGGCTCGAACCGCTGCTCGCGGCCGAGATCCGCTCGGCGTTCGCGATGACCGAGCCCGAGGTGGCGTCGTCCGACGCGACGAACATCGAGACGCGCATCGAGAGGGACGGCGACGGGTACGTCGTCACGGGCCGCAAGTGGTACATCTCCGGGGCGATGAACCCCGGCTGCGCGGTCTTCATCGTGATGGGCAAGACCGACCCCGAAGGGCCCGACGTGCGCCGCCAGCAGTCGATGGTGCTGGTGCCGCGCGACACCCCGGGGGTCGAGGTCCGCCGCGGGATGCGCGTGTTCGGCTACGACGACGGGCACCACGGCGGCCACGCCGAGATCGTCTTCGACCACGCGCGGGTGCCGGCGGCCAACCTGGTGGGCGAGGAGGGCGGCGGCTTCGCGATCGCGCAGGCACGGCTCGGCCCCGGGCGCATCCACCACTGCATGCGGCTGATCGGGATGGCGGAGCGCGCCATCGCCCTGATGTGCGAGCGCGCGGTGTCGCGCACGGCCTTCGGCAGGCCGATCGCGGCCCAGGGCGTGGTGCGGAACTGGATCGCGGACGCCCGGGTCACCGTGGAGCAGCTGCGGCTGCTGGTGCTGAAGACGGCCTGGCTGATGGACACGGTGGGCAACAGGGGCGCGCACACCGAGATCCAGGCCATCAAGATCGCCACGCCCCGCGCCGTGCTGGAGATCCTCGACCGGGCGATCCAGCTGCACGGGGCCGGCGGTGTGAGCCAGGACTACCCGCTGGCGGAGCTGTGGGCCCACGCCCGCACGCTGCGCCTCGCCGACGGCCCCGACGAGGTGCACCAGCGGTCGCTCGCCCGCCGCGAGCTGGCCCGGTACGCGTAGCGGAAGGACCGGCGGCGTGGCTGGCGCGCCGCCGGGCGCCCGGGCCCCGGTGCGGGCTCAGGCGTAGGCGGGGAAGGCGGTGTGGGCGAAGGTGGCGTAGCCCTCGGTGTAGTGCCTGCGGTGCCTGCCCTGCTGCGCGTCGTCACCGTGCGGGACGTGCGGGGGCTCGGGGACCGCCTCGTACTCCGCGCCGAGCCTGCCCTCCTGCGCGAGGGTCTGCGTGCGCAGCAGCAGCGTCCGCAGGTCGAGGCCGAGTTCGGCGGCGACGGTGTGCAGGTCGAGGTTGGATCTCCAGCTCCACACCAGCACGGAGTCCATGCTCGGCGACCACTGCACGGCGCCTTCTGCGTCCGGCTCCTGGAGGGGCTGGGGGTCCTGGGGCGGCGCTGCGAGGCTCTCCCTGCGCTGGTGCGGCAGCACGGCCGTGGGCACGGGCTCCGTCACGGCCTGCGGTTCCTGGGGCGGGGCGTGGACGGACTGCGCGAGCGCGGGCGGCTCGGCCTGCTCGGGCGCCTGGAGCGCCGCGGGCCTGGGCGCCTCGCCGAGCTCCCGGTGGATCGCCTGGGGCGTGCGGGCGAGGAGTTCCTGCGCCACTTCGCGGGCGTCGGTCTTGCCGACCGTGCGCCGGGCGAGGCGCACCTCGCGCTCGCCGAGGCCCATCAGGTTCGCGACCGTGCCGTCGTCGCCGACGGTGACGGCGAAGGCCGCGAGGGTGCGGCTGCGCTCCACCTGGCGTTCGTCCAGCAGCGCCTGTGCTTCCCGTACCTTTTCGTCGCAGGCGCAGAAGGCCTCGGCCAGGGCCGAGTTCCGGTCCCAGTACTCACGTGGTTCCATGCGGGCGTTAACTCGCCCGAGAGCCCTCGTAACGCCCCCGGGGCCGGGAAAATACCCGAAGAGACCAATAAGGCGTATGCCTGATGATAGGCAGCGGGCCCGCCCCGCGTGCGCCGCGGCGCACGGCGCCGGGCGTGCGGTCAGGGGCGCAGGGCGCGCAGCAGCAGGTCGGCGAGGTGGTCGGCGACCTCGCGCGGTCCGAGCTGGCCGTCGGGGCGGTACCAGGTGGACAGGTGGTGCACGGAGCCGAAGTGGTAGTCGACCACGAGGTCCGAGGGGGTCGCCGTGGAGAACACCCCGGTGCGCTGGCCCTCCTCGACCAGGGCGCGGAAGCGCTCGTGGTAGCGGCGGCGCTCCATGCGCACCTGCTTGTTCTTCTCGGGGCTGAGGTGGTGCATGGAGCGGAAGAAGATCGACGCGTCGTCGAGGTTCTCGATGGTGGTCACGACGACGTCGGCCGCCGCCTCCCGCAGCCGCCGCTCGACGGGCGCGTCGGCGTCGGCGAAGGCGTCGAGGCGCTCCTGCTGGAGCCGCAGCACCCGGGCGTACACCTCCTGGAGGAGGTCCTCCTTGGAGCCGAAGTAGTGGTAGAGCGCGCCCTTGGTGACCCCGGCCGCCTCCACGATCTCCTGGACCGACGTGCGGTCGTAGCCCCGCTCGGCGAAGAGGCGGGTGGCGGCGGCCAGCAGCCGCTGGGGCACCGGCGAAGCGCCGTCGCCCCCGGTCGTCCTGGCCATGTTCCGCCACCGCCCTTTCCCGCCGCGCCGCTAGTCGTCCCTGGGGGAACGCAACTCCCTCCTGAGGATCTTCCCACTCGTCGTCTTGGGCAGCTCGGGCAGGACCACGACGGTCCTCGGGTACTTGTAGGCGGCGAGCCGCTCCTTGCAGTACGCGCCGAGCTCGTCGCCGTCCGCCGCGGCCCCGGGACGCAGGCTGACGTAGGCCTTCACCGTCTCGCCCCGGTACGCGTCGGGCACGCCGACCACCGCGGCCTCGCGCACCGCGGGGTGCGTGTACAGCACGTCCTCGACCTCGCGCGGCCACACCTTGAAGCCGGAGGCGTTGATCATGTCCTTCTTGCGGTCGACCACGTACAGCCAGCCGTCGGCGTCCATGAAGCCGATGTCGCCCGTGCGCAGTTCGCCGCCGGGGAACGCCTCGTCCGTCGCGCCGGGCAGCCGCCAGTAGCCGGGGACGACCTGGGGCCCGCGCACGGCGATCTCGCCCTGCTCGCCGAAGGGCACGTCGGCGCCCGTCTCGTCCAGGACGCGCACCACGGTGTCGGGCCCAGGCACGCCGACCGCGAGCGTCCCCGAGACCGGGTCGACGGGCGCCTCGACGCCCGGCGGCACCGAGGCGCAGGGGGCGGTGCACTCGGTGAGCCCGTAGCCGTTGTGCAGGTAGAGGCCGAGCGCGGCGCGGAACTTCTCCACCAGCGCGGGCGGCAGCGGCGCACCGCCCGAGCTGAGCTGCCGGAAGGAGGAGAAGTGCCCCGGGGTCGCGTCGGGGTGCGCGGCGAGCGCCATGTAGGCGGTGGAGGGGCCGACCGTGTAGGCGGGCCGGTGCTCGGCGAAGGCGTCGAGGACCACGCCGGGCTCGAAGCGGTAGGTGAGGGCGAGGGTGCCCCCGTTGGTGAAGCAGGCGGCCAGCTCGCAGACCATGCCGGTGATGTGGAAGAGGGGCGCGAGCGCGAAGTAGACGGAGCCCGGCGCGACGCGCTGGCCCGTCACCTGCCGCGCGGCGTTGTACATGATGTTGCCGTGGGTGTTCATGGCGCCCTTGGGGCGGCCGCTGGTGCCCGAGGTGTAGCTGATGAGCGCGGTGTCCGCGGGGCCCGCGTCCCGGCCCTCGGGCGCGGGCAGGCCCCGGCGGGCGACGGCGAGCAGGTCGTCGGCGTCCTCGGCGCGCGGCGGCCGCTCGAAGCCGAGGACGCGCGGGTCGTCGCGGGTCTGGAGGTCGCGCTCGCAGGCGGTCACGGCGATCCGTACGGACGCGGCCGCCGCGCACGCGCGCAGATACGCCTCCCAGGCGCGGTCGGAGCAGATCAGCGCGGAGACCCCGGCGTCGGCGAGGGCGTGGCCGACCTCCGCCGACTTGTACATGGGGTTGAGGGGGACGACGACAGCGCCCGCCTTCCACGCGCCGAGCAGGGCGAGGACGAACTGCGGGCTGTTCTGGAGCATGATCGCGACGCGGTCGCCGCGTGCCAGGCCGCGGGCGGCGAGGTGGCCGGCGACGGAGTCGCTGAGCTCGTCGGCCTCGCGGTAGCCGAGCCGCCCGTCGAAGTAGGCGACGGCCGGGTGGTCGGGGGTGCGCGCGGCGGACGCGCGGAAGGCGTGCACCACACTGGCAGCGGGGTGGACGGGCGCGCGCTGGGCCTCGTCGAGGACGGCGAGCCAGGGCTTGGCCTCGTAGATCGACCCGGTCACCGCGTGCTCCCCCCGCGTGTCTCCAGCTCCTGCTGGTAGTGGTTCATGGTGGCGAGCCAGCGGTCGGGGTCGGCGGCGCGGGCCTGCGCGTAGCGCCCGGCCTCCGGGTGCGGCAGGACGAGGAAGCGGTCCTCCGCCATCGCGGCGAACAGCGCGTCGGCGACGGCCTCGGGCTCGATCGCGTCGGGTGCGAGCATCAGCCTGCCCGCCTCGCCTGAGGCGGCGAGCATGTCGGTGCGCACGCCCTGCGGGCAGATGGCGTGGACGCGCACGCCGCGGTGGCGGTAGGTGAGCGAGAGCCACTCGGCGAAGGCGAGCGCGCCGTGCTTGGTGACGCTGTAGGGGGCGGCGCCCAGCATGGTCAGCAGCCCGGCGGCCGAGACGGTGGGCACGAAGCGGCCCGCCCCGCGCTCCAGCCACTCGGGCAGCAGGGCGCGGCAGGCCCGTACGTGCGCCATGACGTTGACGTCCCACGCGGTCTGCCAGGCGGCGTCGTCGGTCATCGGGTCGCCGCCTGTGCCGACGCCCGCGTTGGCGCAGTAGACGTCGACCCGGCCGCCGAGCGCGGCCCGCGCGTCCTCGACGGTGGCCGAGGCGTCGCCCGGCACGGCGATGCCGTCGATCTCGGCGGCGACGGCGGCGGCCTTGGCGGCGTCCAGGTCGTTGACGGCGACGCGGGCGCCCTCCGCGGCGAATCTGCGGGCGAGCGCGGCCCCGATGCCGCCGCCCCCTCCGGTCACCACGACCCGCGCGCCCTCGACGGTTTCCATCGGCACCTGCCTCTCGGCTGCTCGTCCGCTGCGTGTCGACCGCACTGCCGACCCCGGCAGACTAACCAGTCGGTATGTGATCGGGGAAGGGCCGCGTCCCCTCCGCCGGGACTGCCTCGTTCCGTCCGGCCGCGGCGCGGGCTACGGTGCGTGGGCATGACACCAGTGATCGTTCCAGGCGGCGCGGAGGTGGCGGCATGAACCTGTCCCGACGAGGTCTGCTCGCGGCGGGCGGCGCCCTGGGCGCCGCGGCGGCGGGCACGGGCGCCGCGGCGGCGGCGCCCGTGCCCGTGCGGCACCGGCCGGGCGCCGCCCGGGTCATGACGGGCTTCGACCGGCTGAGCGCCGACGGGTACCGGCTGCTCGCCGGCCAGAAGGTGGGCGTCGTCACCAACCCGACGGGCGTCACCTCCGACGTGCGGCACATCGTGGACGTGATGCACGCCGACGACCGGGTGGAGCTGACCGCGGCGTTCGGGCCCGAGCACGGCTTCCGCGGCACCGCGCAGGCGGGCGGCGGCGAGGGCACGGCGAAGGACCCGGCCACCGGGCTCCCGGTGTACGACACCTACCAGGTCAGCGGGCAGCCGCTGGCGGACGTCTTCACCAGGTCGGGCGTGGACACGGTCGTCTTCGACATCCAGGACGCGGGCGCCCGCTTCTACACCTACATCTGGACGCTCTACGACTGCATGGAGGCCGCGGCGCTCGCCGGCAAGCGGTTCGTGGTGCTCGACCGGCCCAACCCGATCACCGGGCGGGAGGCGACGGGCCCCGTGCTGCACGAGGAGTTCGCCTCCTTCGTGGGCCGCAAGCCGATCTCGCAGCAGCACGGGATGACGGTCGCGGAGCTCGCCGCGCTCTACAACGGCGAGTTCCTCGCGAAGAAGGCGGAGCTGACGGCCGTCACGATGACGGGCTGGCAGCGCTCGATGCACTTCGACGAGACGGGGCTGCCCTGGGTGCTGCCGAGCCCCAACATGCCGACGCCCGACACCGCGCTGGTCTACCCGGGCACCTGCATGTTCGAGGCGACCAACGTGTCGGAGGGCCGCGGCACGGCCCGCCCCTTCGAACTGCTGGGCGCCGAGGGGCTCGACGCGGCGTGGGCGCGGGCTGCGGGCGCCGAGGGCCTGCCGGGCGTGCACTTCCGCGAGGCGTACTTCGCGCCGACCTTCTCGAAGTTCAGCGGCCGGACGGTGGGCGGCGTGCAGCTGCACGTCCACGACAGGGACGCCTTCGACGCGGTACGCACCGGCATCGCCCTGCTGATCACCGCGAAGCGGCTGTACAAGGACTTCGCCTGGCGGGCGGACAACGACATCGCCACGCTCACCGGCTCCGACCGGGTGGGCACCATGATCGACGCGGGGGCGGGCACGGACCAGGTGGTCGCCGCCTGGCAGCGGGAGCTTGCCGCCTTCCGCGCCGTACGGCGCCGCTACCTCGTCTACCGCTGACCGCCCAGAAGAAGGCGCCCGGCAGCCCCGCGCGCGGCGGGCAGCCGGGCGGCCTCGGCGCACGGAAGCCGTGAACGAAGGGGGGAGTTTTCGCACGCCAGTCGTCATGCGCCTGTAAAGCCGCAGCTCATGGGCGTAATCCCCGGGTAAAAACGTCGGCCGTCGGATATCCGCTGCGCCCATCCTCTTTTTGATGGAGCCGAATGGGGCAGGCGTACGTCCATTCCACAACGCCGGAGTTCCGGGATCCACTGACGGAGGTGGCATGTGATGGCCGGATTCAGAAGCCTCGCGAGACAAGTCCGCGATCCGCACTGCGATCTGGCCTTGCGGCGGTATTCACTGCGCAAGTGCCTTGAGCGTTTCGCCCCTTACGGCCACCGGGCGACCTGGGACCACCTGTGCGCGCGGCACGGCATAGAACCCGAGGACCGCTCGCCCGAGCCCGCGCGGCTGGTCGCGGCGCTCGACGAACTCGAAGAGGCGCGGGCGGTCTGGCTCCAGTACGAGGTCGACTTCGCCGAGCGCCGCAAGCGCGAGAAGCACGACGGGCTGCGCAGGCCCGGCAGCTTCGACGACTGGCACCGGCTCACCTGGGGCGGCAACGGCGTGGCCCGCTGCGACGACCCCCGGGTGCACCCCTCCGACTCGCTCGCCGAGGTACTGCGCAGGCTGATCGCGGGCCTGGAGTCCGGCCCCGGCGAGACCTGCCCCGTCTGCGGCGCGACCCGCGAGATCGTCTGGCGCCCCGACCTGTCCAACGAGCCGTGGTCGGGACCCGTCTGCACGGGCTGCGGCATCGTCGTGCCGCAGCCGGTGCTCACCTCGGAGGCGCTGGCGCAGGCCAAGCACGCCAGGGGCAGGACGCTGACCGCCGCGTGACCCGCGGGTCCCCGCGCGCGGAGCGCGGGTACGCGTAAGGCCCCCCCCTACGCCCGTACGTACCGAACGGCGCGACGGTGCCGCCCCGCACCACGGCGGCACCCGCGCGGCAGCGCGCCCCCGCGCCGGGGGCGCGGCACCCCGTACCGGCTCGGCGCCGGGCGCTCGTTGACAGGCGCGGCCGGGCCCGATCATCCTGAGCAAGCGCTTGGGCAGCGCGTGCGCGGCCGCGGCGGCCGGTGGCGCGCGCCCGGCACATACCGATCGGTACGACACCAGGGAGCCGGGGCATGACCGAGCCGAAGACCTTCACCTCCGCCGACGAGCTGCGCGCAGGGACCGGCGAACAGCTCGGGTACAGCGCGTGGGTGGAGGTCGACCAGCAGCGCATCGACCTGTTCGCCGACGCCACGGGCGACCACCAGTGGATCCATGTGGACCCGGAGAAGGCGGCGGCCGGCCCCTTCGGCACGACCATCGCGCACGGCTACCTCACCCTGTCGCTGCTGCCGTCCCTCGTGCCGCAGGTGCTGCGGGTGGAGAACGTGCGGATGGCCGTCAACTACGGCGTGAACAAGGTGCGCTTCCCCGCCCCCGTGCCGGTGGGCTCACGGCTCCGGGCGACCGCCGTGCTGACGGACGTGGCGGCGGCGGGCGACGGCGCCGTGCAGGTGACCGCGCGCGTCACGGTCGAGCGCGAGGGCGGCGAGAAGCCGGTCTGCGTGGCCGACTCGGTCTCCCGCTACTACTTCTAGGGCCCCGCTTCCAGGAGCACGGCCGCCGCTACGACGGCCGCGGGACGGGGCGCGCGGGCTGCCGCGCCCCGGCCACGCCGGTCATCCGGCGGGCGCGGGCAGCCGCGCGAGACGGCGGCGCTCCAGCGTCTCGATCCACTCCCGCTGGTCCTCGGTGATCACGTCGCACACCCAGTCCCAGTGCAGCGCCACCAGGGCGCCCTGCGCGGGCGGCGGGATGAGCGACCTGCCGCCGATCGACCACCGCACCGTCTCGCACAGCGCGGGCCCCGCGGTGACCGCCGCCCGGTCCCGGTCCCAGACCAGCGGGCGGGAGCGGACGACGGCGCTCTCCCCCTCGACCGCACGGACCTCGCCCGTCCTGACGCGGCACCGGTCGAGCACGTTCAGCGCGGTCGGGTTGCCCGCGGGCCCCAGCAGGCCTGCCCACGGGTAGACGTCGAAGACCTGGAAGCTGTGGTGGGCGCGCGCCGCGTCCCCCGCCGCCCGCCAGGTGCCGCCCGACTGGCCGCGGAACCGGTCCCGCATCCGCTCGACGAGCGCGGCCGGGTCGGCGCGCTCCAGCAGCGCGTTGCCGATCCAGTACGCCTCGACGACATACGGGTCGAGCGGGTCGGCGACGCCCGCGGTCTCGGCGAGGAACTCCAGGTAGCACCAGGCGCCCTCGAACTCCCTCGCCCTGCGCGCGATGCCGCCGGGCACGTCGGCCCGCAGCAGCGCGGAGGCGTCGGGCGGCCCGCAGTAGCCGAGTTCGTTGGGCGGGTAGGCGTACCGCGCGAACAGCAGGGCTCCCTCGTCGCTCATCTCAGCAGATCCTGGGCAGCTGCTCGCCGATCGGCAGGCCCACGACCCGGGTCCCGCCGAGGCCGGTCAGTGCGACGACCGTGCCCGGGTGCTCCGCCGTGCAGGTGCCGATCCTGCGGGCGCCTGCGCCGAGGGGGTGCACCCGCATCGCCGCGAGGACCTCGTCGGCCGCCTGCCCCGGCACGACGGCCACGAGCTTGCCCTCGTTGGCGACCTGGAGGGGGTCGAGGCCGAGCACGCTGCACGCGTCGCGCACCGTCTCGGGCACCGGCAGGTCGCGCTCCACCAGCTCCACGCCGACGCCGGATGCGCGCGCGATCTCGTTGAGCGAGGCGGAGACGCCGCCGCGGGTGGGGTCACGGAGCACGTGCAGGTCGGCGCCGGTCGCGACCATGTCGGCGACCAGGCCGTGCAGGGCCGCGGTGTCGCTCTCGACGGTCGTGCCGAACTCCAGGCCCTCACGGCAGCTGAGCACGGCCACGCCGTGCACCCCGATGTCCCCGCTCACGAGGACGGCGTCGCCCGGCCGGGCGCGGCGGGGGCCGATGTCCACGCCTTCGGGGACCACCCCGATGCCGGAGGTGTTGACGTAGACGCCGTCGCCGCCCGCGCTGTCGACGACCTTGGTGTCGCCGGTGACGAGCCGCACCCCGGCGGCGCGCGCCGCCGCGCCGACCGCCTGGGCGATCCCGTCGAGCGCGGCGAGCGAGGTGCCCTCCTGGAGGATGTAGGCGGTCGAGAGGAACAGCGGTACGGCCCCCGACATCGCGAGGTCGTTGACGGTGCCGTTGACCGCGAGGTCGCCGATGCAGCCGCCGGGGAAGAACATCGGCTTCACCACGAACGAGTCGGTGGAGAAGGCGAGCCGACCGCCTGCCGGGACGTCGAGGACGGCGGAGTCGCCCAGTTCGGCTGCCGCGGCAGCGCCGTAGGCGGGCAGGAAGAGGTGGTCGACCAGCTCGCCGGACATGGCACCCCCGCCGCCGTGCCCCATCACGACGTTCGGGGTGTCGCGCAGCGGCGCCGGGCAGGTCCAGCTCTCGAAGTCGAGGCCCGCCGCGGGCGTCGGCGCCGCGCCCGGCGCGGGGACGGCTGCGGGGACGAGGGGCGTGGTGTCGGTCACTTGGCGTCCACGAGGTCGAGTCGGCGGTAGGCGTGGTAGGCGGCGCAGGCGCCCTCGGAGGAGACCATCGTCGCGCCGAGCGGATTGCGCGGCGTGCACTCCTTGCCGAAGGCCGGGCACTCGTGGGGCTTGATGAGCCCCTGGAGCACGTCGCCCGAGCGGCACAGGGCGGACTCCGCGGTGCGGATGCCCGTCACGTCGAAGCGCCGCTCGGCATCGAACTCCGCGTACTTGTCGGCGAGTTCCCAGCCGCTGCGCGGGATGGGGCCGATGCCGCGCCAGGTTCTGTCGGTCACCTGGAACACGTCGCGCAGCATCGCCATGGCCGGGGCGTTGCCCTCGTCGCGCACGGCGCGCGGGTAGGCGTTCTCCACCTCGTGGCGGCCCTGTTCGAGCTGGAGTACGGTGCGCCGCACGCCTTCCAGGATGTCGAGCGGCTCGAAGCCGGTCACGACGATCGGCACCCGGTGGCGCCGCGCGAGCGCCGGGTACTCGCCCGTGCCCATCACGCTGCACACGTGGCCCGCGGCGAGGAAGCCCTGCACCCGGCAGGTGGCGGACTCCATGATGGCGGCGATCGCCGGGGGCACGAGGACGTGCGAGACCAGCAGCGAGAAGTTGCGCAGGCCGAGCCGCGCCGCCTGGTGCACGGCCATCGCGTTGGCGGGCGCGGTGGTCTCGAAGCCGATCCCGAAGAACACGACCTCGCGGTCCGGGTGCTCTCTCGCCAGCCGCAGCGCGTCCAGCGGGGAGTACACGACCCGCACGTCGCCGCCCGCGCTCTTGACGGAGAACAGGTCGCGGCCGCTGCCCGGCACCCGCAGCATGTCGCCGAACGAACAGAAGATCACGCCGGGCCTTGCGGCGATCGCGAGGGCCCTGTCGATGGTCTCCAGCGGTGTCACACACACCGGGCAGCCCGGACCATGGATCATCTCCACGCCCTCGGGCAGGAGTTGGTCGATGCCGTGCCGGATGATCGAGTGGGTCTGGCCGCCGCAGACCTCCATCAGCGCCCAGGGGCGGGTGACGGTGGCGTGGATCTGGTCGAGCAGTTTGCGCGCCAGGGCGGGGTCGCTGAACTCGTCGAGGTACTTCATCGGACGGCCTCCCCCGGGGTCTGCGCCGGCGGCGCGTCGCCCGCCGGCGGGGCGCCCGCCTGGAGCGCGGCGCGCTCGAAGCCGTCGCCGAACTCCTCCTCCAGCATGCCGAGCCGGTCGAAGTGGGCGAGGGTGTCGAGCGCAGAACGCTCGTCGAGGCGCTGGATCGCGAAGCCGACGTGCACGATGACGTACTCGCCGACCGCGGCGTCGGGGATGTACTGGAGGCACACCTCCTTGCGCACCCCGCCGAAGTCCACATCGGCCATCACGGTGCCGTCCCTCTCGGCGGTGCTGAGCACCCGCCCCGGAACTGCCAGACACATGGGCGTCATTCCTTTTCTGTGACACTGCGACTTCTGCGACACTGCGGGTCTTCGGGGCGCCCCCGGGGGCTACGGGCGCGGTTGCGGGCGGTGGGTACGCGCGGGTCCTCCTCAGCCGGACGCCGCGGCGATCAGCAGCTGGCCGAAGGCGAGGCCCCCGTCGCCCGGCGGCAGCGCGCGCGGCCGCAGCACGGTGAACCCCCGCTCCTCAAGGCCCCGTTGGGCCGCTTCCAGCAGGACGGCGTTGCCGAACACACCGCCGCCGAGCGCGACAGTGCCGAGCCCGGTCGATGCACGGAAGCGCTCGGCGAGGCCCACGACGAGCGCGGCGACGGCGGCGTGGAAGCGTGCGGCGACCGCCCGGGCCGGCTCCCCGGCCCGTACGTCCGCCGCGACGGCGCGGATCACCGGCGCCGGGTCGGCGGCGAGCGGCCCCCCGTCCGGCGCCGGCCCGAGGCCGAACGCGTAGGCCGATCCGTCCTCCCGGCCGCCTCCGCGGGCCAGCCCTTCCAGGGCGATCGCCGCCTCCGCCTCGTACGCGGCCTCCTGGCGCACCCCGGCGAGCGCGGCGACCGCGTCGAACAGCCGGCCCATCGAGGAGGTGGGCACGCAGCCGAAGCCGGTGGTCAACTGCCGCAGCAGCACGGAGCGTTCGCCCGGCGGGCAGGCGGCGACCGGCGGCAGCTCCGGATCCCATCCGACCCCGGCGGCGTGCAGGTGGGCGAGCGCCATCCGGTACGGCCGTGCCACGCTCGCGTCGCCGCCCACGAGGGGGACGTACCCGAGGTGGGCCAGCCGCAGCGCCGACCCGTAGCCGCAGCGCAGCACCTCACCGCCCCACACGGCGCCGTCCGTGCCGTGGCCCGTGCCGTCGAAGGCGAAGCCGATGACCTCGGCGTCCCGGCCGAGGCCGTGCTCCCCCATCACCGAGGCGATGTGGGCGTGGTGGTGCTGCGCGGCGGCGACGGGGCGCGCACCGGCGCGCTCGCGTGCCCAGCCGCCCGACCGGTAGCCGGGGTGCGGGTCGACCGCAAGCCGCTCTGGGGCGACCCCGGTGAGGAGTTCGAGGTGCGCCTCGGTGCGGGTGAGGGCGCCGAGGGTGGCCAGGTCGTCCAGGTCGCCGAGGTGCTGGCTCACCCACGCCCTGCGGCCGTCGCCGAGCGCGCAGGTGTTCTTCAGGTCGCCGCCCGCGGCGAGCACCGGGGGCACGTCGAACGGCAGCGCGAGTGGCAGCGGCACCTGCCCGCGTGCCCTGCGGAGCGGGAGTTCGGTGCCCGCGACGATCCGGCTCACCGAGTCGTCGCACGGCAGGTGGATCGGCCGGTCGTGGCGCAGCCAGGCGTCGGCGAGCGGCGCGAGCGCGGTCAGCGCCCCGGCGTCGTCGGTGACGATCGGCTCTCCCGAGAGGTTGCCAGAGGTCATGACAAGCACGTCGGGCCCCTCGGGGTCGCCTTCGAGCCCGAACAGCAGGACGTGCAGGGGCGTGTAGGGCAGCAGCACCCCGAGGTCGGGGGCGCCGGGGGCGACGGCGTCCGGCAGGGTGTCGCCGCCGCGCGGCAGCAGCACGATCGGCCGGGCGGCGCCGGTGAGCAGCCGCTCGTCCGCCGCGCCCACGGGTGCGAGCCGCCGTGCCGTGGCGAGGTCCTTCGCCATCACCGCGAACGGCTTGCCGCCGCGCCGCTTGCGCCGCCGCAGCGCGGCGACCGCCTCGGCGTTGTACGCGTCGCAGGCGAGGTGGTAGCCGCCGAGTCCCTTGACCGCGACGACCGCGCCTGCGGCGATCAGCTCGCGCGCGGCCCGCAGCGCGTCGCCGTCGCGCGGGGCCGGGGCGCCGTCCTGCCGTCCCGGCAGGACGAGTTCGAGCCGGGGCCCGCAGGCGTGGCAGGCGATGGGCTGGGCGTGGAAGCGCCGGTCGCGCGGGTCCTCGTACTCGGCGCGGCAGTCGGCGCACATCGCGAAGCCGGACATCGTGGTGGTGGCACGGTCGTAGGGCAGTCCTGTGACGACGGTGTACCGGGGCCCGCAGTGGGTGCACGAGACGAAGGGGTGCCGGTATCTGCGGTTGCCGGGGTCGGCGAGGTCGGCGAGGCACTCCGCGCAGGTCGCGGTGTCCGGGGGGACGAGCGTACGGGCCCGGCCCGCCGGGTTGGACGCGCCGATGGTGAAGCCGCTGCCGCCGCGCGGCGCGTGGTCACGCTCCTCGACGCTCTCCACCACCGCGAGGGGCGGCGCCCCGGTGCGCAGCCTGCGCCCGAACTCGGCCACCGCACCCACCGGGCCCTCCACGTCGGCGACCACTCCCGCGCCGGTGTTCACCACCGTTCCCGCCAGGGCGAGTTCGCCCGCGGCGGTGTGGACGAACGGCCGGAAGCCCACACCCTGGACCACCCCGCGCACCTCGAAGCTGCGCCGGACCCGCGGCGCGCCCTCGGCGCCCGGTGCCCCGGCGGCCGGCCGCACGGCCTCGGCAGCGCCCCGGGGCGGGGCGGCTTCGAGCAGTGCCGCACTGCCGGGCGCGCGGCCCGGTCCGGGAGCGGCCGCCTGTCCGGGCGCGGACCCGGCGGGCGCGGACCCCGGGGGCAACGGGTGCGTGGTGTACGGCGGTTCGGCCGGCCGGGTGCCGGGCGCCGCTCCCACGGGCGCGGACGGGGGCCCGACGCCGTCCGGGTCGTCCTCGTCCCGGCCGCGCCCCATCAGCTCCAGGCCGGAGAGCGCCTGCGCCGCCCCGGCCTCGTCGATGAGCTCGACCGCGAACCCCATGTGCAGCAACACCCAGTCGCCGGGGGCGGGCGGCGCTTCGAGCATGCCGACGTTGACGCGGCGCCGTGCGCCCTCCACGTCCACCAGGGCGAGCTGACCCGCGTAGCCGTCGACGAGCTCCACCACTCGGCCGGGGATGCCAAGACACACGATTCAGGCCCTCCGGGGCTCGCTGGCCGCACTCCGCGCAGCGGGTGCGGAAGGGGGCGGACAGACGCGCCCGGCGCCCGGCGGGGCGTCTCCCTGCCGGATGCGGCCGAGCAGCGCGCGCACCGCTTCGGCGGCCTCGGGGACCGCGGCGGCGACCGCGGCGCTGAGGCCGATGCCCTCGCCGAGGTCAGCGGGGACGCAGCCGACGACGAAGGCGGGGGGAAGCGTACCGCCCAGTTGGCCCAGGTTTGCCAGGACTGCGACGGGATTCATCCCGTGTGCGTCGAATTCACCCTCGCCGAGGTCGTCGGGCCCGACTTCGAGCACGGTGACGGTGCCGGGCGGCCCCTCGCCGGGACAGGCGTCGACCAGCACCAGCGCCGCGTACCCGGCGAGCAGGTCGTAGGCGAGGTGCATGCCGCGGATGCCGTAGTCGACGACGCGGGCCTCAGGTGGCAGTCCTGGCGGGTCCGCGAGCCGCCGCACCACCTCGGGGCCGAAGCCGTCGTCGCGGAGGAAGAGGTTGCCGATGCCCGCGACGAGCACCAGGCCGCCCGGGTCGCCGGGTGCCGGGCCTTGGCCGCGCGCGGGCGCGTGCGGTGTGGCCTCGTCGGCGCCGGTGTTCACATCGAGCGCATCCTGAGGTACCTGCGGATGTCGGGGATCGACTGCACTCCGGCGGCCACGGCGACCGCTGCGAGCGCGGCGGCGAACCCCGCGGTGATCATGCCCAGGGTCTTCACGATCGGCTCTCCTCAGTGTGTTCGGGGATGTCCGCGCCCGCGGGCAGGGGTTCGAGCTCGTCGGGGGCGAAGTAGAAGTAGCGGCCGTACCAGTCGTGCAGGTCGGCCGCGGGGTCGTCCACGAGGACCAGCGCCACGTGCACACCGCCGTCGACGTCGGAGAGCACGGCCGTGACGCGCGCGACGCGCCCGGCGAAGAACAGGTCCTGCGCGTCGGCGCGGCGTGCCGGGTGGACCCGCACGAGGCTGCCCTTGGCGACGCTGACGCCGTCGATGACGACGGCGTCGGCCGCGGGCCGCACCGCCGCGTCGGCCGCCGGGTCCCACCAGGGGGCGCCGCCGGTGTCGAACGGCGTGTCCGGCAGGTTCCGCACATCCGCGGCGTCGGGAGCGTACGGGTCGGCGCCGGGGGCGTACGGCCCGCCGCCCGGCACGTACGGGTCCATGGCGGGAACCGTCCCCCGCGCGCCGGGGCCGGGGCCCGCAGGGGCGTGCGGGTCGCGCACCACGCCGTGCAGGCGCTGGAGTTGGGCAGGGGACAGGGCGTCGCAGCGGTCGATGACCTCACGGGCCCGCGGGTCGGTGGCCCGCGCCTCGGCCTTCTCCTCCTCCGTCATGGTCATCACGCGCAGGGTGAGGATCTCGTCGATCTCGGTGGAGTCGAAAAGCGCGCCGGGGCTCTGCTCGGCGATCTCCGGGTGGTCGTAGAGGATGATCGGCGCGCACAGGACGGTGTCCTTGCTCCCCTTCGGTCCCGCGAGCACCGGCCAGCTGCGGTGCCCGCGGCACGCGGCCGCGGCGCTCGCGGCCTCGGGCGGCGGGTCGACCAGGGACACGAAGTCCGCACCCTCGGCCCGCAGCAGCAGATGGGTCCCGACGAGGGAGGCGCGGATCGCGGCGTCCTTGTCCGCGGCGCGCGCGGGGTGCTCGTTGGCCACCTCGGCCGTGAGCCGGGTCAGCGGCCCCTCCGCGCCGTCCGCGTGCTCCCTGCGCATCCGCACCCGGACGGTCAGCGGTGTCCTGCGCCGGACGATCCGCCCGACCGGTGTGCCGGCCGCGTCGGTGAGAGGTTCCGTCGTCTCGCCGCCCGGGATCTCGAGTACCTCGTCGACCCGCCCCGTCACACCGAGTGGCGGCAGGGCGAGTTCGTGTTCGACGGCCTCGTCCCAGCTGAGCACGGGGCCGCCGTCGACGGTGAGCGCGTCGACCGGCGTGTGTCCGCCGTCAGGGTCCCTGCGCTGCACCTCGCGCACCTGGAGCTGGAGGAAGCGCAGGCGGGCGTCGACGGCCGGTGCGCCCTGTCCGTGCGGGTCGAGCAGGACCTGCACGGACATCCGGGGGTCCTCGGCGAAGCTCGCGGGGTCGGCGCCGGGCGGCCCGAGGACGCCGAACTGGAAGCGTGAGCGGTTCTTGTGGGAGCCGGCCCGGTAGGGGTACAGCAGATAGCCCTCGTAGAGCACCGCGTCGGCGATCGCGCGTACGGGGTCGAGCCCCGTGCCGCCGGTCACGGTGCCACCTGGCCGATCTCGTCCAGCATCGTCTCCACCGTCTCGTCCCAGCCGATGTGCCCCCGCCGGGCGCGGACGTCGGCGAGCCGGGCGAGTGTGTCCCGGTCGAGCCTGATCCAGCCGCTGTGCGGGAAGTGCGCGTCGATCAGCTGTCGCCACACGGCGACGGGCATCGCGTACCGCGCCTCGCAGTCCCACGGCACCTGCCGCACCGCGAAGTCCCTGCCGTCGGCTCCCCTGGTGAACACCGTCCCGGAGAACAGCAGGTTGAGCGGTACGGAGCCGGAGCCGAGCGCGTGCAGGTAGCGGGAGCCGACGACGTCGAAGTCGTAGGTGCAGGGCAGCGCGAGGTCGGCCTCCGTGCTGCCGGTGAAGCCCTGCACGGTGGTGTCGCACTGCATCCACAGGAACGGGCGCAGGGTGTCGCTCCACCGGTCGCCCGTGCCGAACAGGCCGATCAGGCCGTCGCGTTCGGCTTGGTCGTACGGGCGGCGCTGCGGCTCGATCCTTACCTGGCAGCGCAGCACGACCGCGTGGACGCGCTCGCCGCCGCTGTCCTCGATGCGCAGCCGCGCGGTGAGCCGGGGCGCGGCGCTGTACGGGTCGGCGGCGATGTCGAGGACGGTGAAGGCCATGCGGGCGGCCGCGGGTTCCGTCATGGCGCACCGTCCCCGGTGTACGGCCTGCTGCGGTCCGCGACCCGCGCGAAGAACGCGTCCATCGCGGCGTGCGCCTCGCGCCCGCCGTCGAAGCCGCGCCACACCGACCGCAGGGTGCCGACGAGTTGGTAGCAGGCGTCGATGGGCACCAGGTGGCAGGAGTACGCGCCGTCGTCGGTGCGGTGGACGAGCAGGGCCTCCACGTCGGGCCGGACGACGGTGAGCTCCGGATGCCGTTCGGTGGCGGACTGCCATGCCTCCAGCGGGAGTTCGGACTCCGTGGCGCCCGCGGGCCCCGGGTAGAAGGCGACGGTGCGCCCCAGCGCGGAGTTGTGGAACAGGAAGGCGAGGCCGACCGGGATCTGGAGCTCGTCCCAGGTGCGCGCGTCGAGGACCGCTCCCCCGAAGCTCAGGCAGCGCTCGGGCACGGCGCGGAAGCGCTGGTCGGCGTCCTCGTCGGTGAACAGCAGGAAGCAGGGGCGGCAGCTGCACATCAGGCCCCGGCTCTCCAGGTCCACCACGTGCGGGTGCTCGTCGCCGAGGGGCGCGGCGCACAGGTCGCAGCGCTCCTGCGCGGGAGTCTGCGGCCGGGTGCGGGAGAGCCTGCGCAGCGCCGCCGCGGGGGACGCCGTACGTCCTGGCAGGGTCATGTCGCCGCTCCCGCGGGCACCGCGAGACAGACGGCCGCGCCCTCGGTGAGCACCGGCAGCGGGTCCAGGTGGACGCCGTCCTCGTCGAGGCAGGCGCCGGCCCGCCGCACGTCGTAGTGGGCGCCGCAGGCGGGGCAGCGCAGCACGCCCTCGCCCGGTGCGCCGCCGAGCCGCCTGGCGAGCGTGGCGCCGCGCAGCGGGGCGGCGCACCGGCCGCAGGCGTCGCGGAAGGCGTACACGTCGGAGCCGATCCGGCAGGCGAGCACCGGGGTGCCGGCGACGGTGAGGTCCGTGACGGCACCGGCTTCGAGCGCGGTCAGTTCGGGCACGGCCGTCCAGGAGCCGCCGGCCCGCTCCGCCTCGTGCACCCGGGAGAACAGGGCGTCGACGGGCACGACCGCGGCGGCGGGGCCGTCCGCAGCGGGGGCCTGCACCTCGATGGCGGTGACCTCGGGTGCGGCCGCCTCGACGGCGCCGCGCACGGCGAGTTCGAGCGTGGCCGCCGAGGACGGGCAGCCGTCGCAGCTGCCGAGGAGACGCAGCCGTACGGTGCCCTCGGCGGTGACGCCGAGGAGCTGGACGTCGCCGCCGTGGCTGCCGAGGTAGGGGCGCACGCCGTCGAGCGCGCGCTCGACGCGGGTCTCGACGCCGTACGGGTGCAGGCCGTGTACGAGCAGCAGGCTGGCGACCAGGTCGTCGCCCGCGAGGGCGGCGGCGAGGCGGTCGTCGAGCGCGCCGTGGTCGTGCACGATGCCGAGGAGCCGTTCGAGTCCCGCGCCGTAGAAGTCGGTGATCAGGCGCACGAGTTCCTCGCTGCGCTCCCTGGCCGGTGTCCCGTGCACGGCGCTCGCGGCGATCAGCGCCTCGACGCGCTCGCCGGTGTCGCGCCAGTCCTGCGGGTCACCGGTGCCCCGGTCCGCGGGGTGCGGTGCGGTGTGCTGGGTCACGTCACTCACTGCCCGCCGACTGGGTCGGGGAGTGCAGCAGTTCGAGCTTCTTGCCGCCGCCGAGGTACATGTGCACACCGCACGGGAGGCAGGGGTCGAAGCTGCGCACGGTGCGCATGATGTCGATGCCCTTGAAGTTCTCCCGGTCGTTCTCCTCGAAGATCGGCTGGCCCTGCACCGCGTCCTCGTAGGGCCCCGGCGTGCCGAAGGTGTCGCGGGGGCTCGCGTTCCACGGAGTCGGCGGGTACGGGTGGTAGTTGGCGATCTTGCCGTCCCTGATCACCATGTGGTGCGAGAGCACACCGCGCACGGCCTCGGTGAAGCCGCAGCCGACGCCCTCCTCGGGGACCTCGAACTTCTCCCAGGTCTTGGTGCGTCCCGCGCGGATCTCGGTGAGCGCCTTCTCGGCGAAGTGCAGGGCGCAGGCCGCCGCGTACGCCTGGAAGTAGGTACGGGCCCGGTTGCGCTCCAGGGTGTTGCTCCACTTCGGGACGTGCCACTCCAGCTCGACGGGGCCCTTGAGCGCCGTCTTCGGGAGGTTGATCTTCACGCTGTGCCCCGTGGCCTGCACGTAGCCGATGTCGACGAGCCCGGCGAGCGCGGTGGTCCACAGCCGGGCGAGCGGGCCGCCGCCGGTGTCGAGCGCGAGGTAGTCCTTGCCGTCGAACCAGCGGGGCGACATCACCCAGCTGTACTTGTCCTCCAGGTCGCGCTTCTGCGGCCGGGGGTTGGTGTGCTGGTTCCAGGGGTGCCTGCGGTCGACCGGGTTGCCCAGCGGGTCGTGGGTGACGAACATCTCCTGGTCCTCCCAGTCGCCGTAGTACGACGAGCCGAGGAGGATGCGGATGCCGAGGTTGATCTTCACCAGGTCGGTGGTGACGAGCTTCCCGTCCACGACCACACCGGGGGTGACGTACATCTTCCGTCCCCAGTCGGTCATGTCCTTGTACTGGAAGTTGCAGTGCTCCGGGTCCTGGAAGGAGCCCCAGCAGCCCAGCAGGATGCGGCGGTTGCCGACCTGCTCGTAGCCGGGCAGCGCCTCGTAGAAGAAGTCGAAGAGGTCGTCGTGCATGGGCACGACCTTCTTCATGAACTCGACGTAGCGCTGGAGTCGGGTGATGTAGTCCGTCATCAGCTGGACCGTGGCGACCGTGCCGACGCCGCCCGGGTAGAGCGTGGACGGGTGCACGTGCCTGCCCTCCATCAGGCAGAACATCTCCCGGGTCATGCGGCTGACCTGGAGTGCCTCGCGGTAGAACTCGCCGGTGAAGGGGTTCAGCGAGCGCATGATGTCGCCGATGGTCTTGTAGCCGTGGGCCTCGGCGTGCGGCGACTCGGTGCGGTTGGCGCGCTCCAGCACACCGGGGTTGGTCTCGGAGACCATCTTCTCGCAGTAGTCGACCCCGACCAGGTTCTCCTGGAAGATGTTGTGGTCGAACATGTACTCCGCGGCCTCGCCGAGGTTGACGATCCACTCGCCGAGGTGGGGCGGCTTCACCCCGTACGCCATGTTCTGCGCGTAGCAGGAGCAGGTGGCGTGGTTGTCGCCGCAGATGCCGCAGATACGGCTGGTGATGAAGTGGGCGTCCCTGGGGTCCTTGCCCTTCATGAAGACCGAGTAGCCGCGGAAGATCGAGCTGGTGCTGTGGCACTCGGCGACGGTCTTCTGCTTGAAGTCGATCTTCGTGTAGATCCCCAGGCTGCCCACGATGCGGGTGATGGGGTCCCACGCCATCTCCACCAGTTCGCTCTTGCCCTGGCTCGTCGCCGTCATTGCGCCGCCTCATCTGTCTCGGTGTGGGTCGGGAAGGGTTCACCGGCAGGACAGCGCCGGCCGACGAGTGGGGGTGCGGGTGCAGCGGTACGGGCCCGGCGCCGCCGGGGGCCCCGGGCCCGCGGGTCACCAGGTGCGGCTCGCGCCCGTGGTGAGTTCGGTGCTCGGCCTGCGCCAGCGGGGCTCGCGGTCGAGCGTGTGGGTGGTCATCCTGCGCAGGCGCCGCATGGTCGCGCCGTAGAGGCCCTCGCTGGTGGTGGAGAGCTTCGCGCCGGGGGGTTCGTCCATGAACGGCATGAACTTGTCCGGGAAGCCCGGCATGGTGCAGCCGATGCAGATGCCGCCGACGTTGGGGCAGCCGCCGATGCCGTTCATCCAGCCGCGCTTGGGCACGTTGCACTTGACCGTGGGGCCCCAACAGCCGAGCTTGACGATGCACTTGGGCGAGCCGTACTCGGTCGCGAAGTCGGCCTGCTCGTAGTAGCCGGCCCGGTCGCAGCCCTCGTGCACGGTCTGCCCGAACAGCCAGGTGGGGCGCAGCGCGTCGTCGAGGGGGATCATCGGCGCCTGGTCGGTGGCCATGTAGAGCAGGTACGTCAGCGTCTCGGAGAGGTTGTCCGGCTGGATCGGGCAGCCCGGCACGCACACGATGGGGATGTCGGCCTTGGACTTCCAGTCCCAGCCCAGGTAGTCGGGCACGCCCATGGCGCCGGTCGGGTTGCCCGCCATGGCGTGGATGCCGCCGTAGGTCGCGCAGGTGCCGACCGCGACGACCGCGGTGGCCTTCGGGGCGAGCCGGTCGATCCACTCGCTCGTGGTCATCGGCTGGTCGGTGCCCGGCTTGTTGCCGAAGCCCGACCAGTAACCCTCGCCGTGCAGGCGCTCGTTGGGGATCGAGCCCTCCACGACGAGGACGAACGGCTCCAGTTCGCCGCGGTCCGCCTTGAAGAACCATTCGAGGAAGTCGTCGGCGCCGCCGTTCGGGCCGCACTCGTAGTCGATGAGCGGCCAGTGCACGGCCACCTGGGGCAGGCCGGGGAGGGCGCCGAGGGCGATCTCCTCGATGCTCGGCTGCGTGGCGGCCGTCAGCGCCACGGAGTCGCCGTCGCAGCTGAGACCTGCGTTGATCCACAGGACATGGATCAGCGTTTCTTCCGCTTTGACCGCGGCTTCTGTCGGCATGGCTCTGCCGCCTTCCGAGGAGGGGCTGTGTGGCTGTGTCCGGAGCGTCACGGGTGCACGAGGTCACGCCACACGTGTGGCGCCGGTCACATTGCTACCATCTGACGGCCTCGGGAACGGTCCGGCAACGCAGGGCGACACCGGAAGGCACCAAGGCCGCACCGCTCCCCCGGTGCCCGCAAAGCGCCTCCGAACAGCGTCTATGCCGTCGTGGACGCCGCCGCCCGCCGACTGCTCCGTCCGGGTGATTCCGGCGGGTCCGCTGCCGACGCTCCGCTGCGGTGCGTGGCGCGAGGCCGCCCCCGCCGGATAGATGCGCCCTACGGCGACGGGCGAAGGGACCGGAGGCACGGGATGCACGAGCTCGCCATCACGCAGGGTGTCGTGGACGCGGTCTGCGAGCGGGCCCAGGGCCGCAGGGTCGAGACGGTGACCGTGCGCGTCGGCGTGCTCACCGCCGTGGTGCCCGACGCCATGCGATTCTGCTTCGACCTCGTCACCGCGGGCACGGCGGCGGAGGGCGCGCGGCTGGAGATCGACCAGCCTGCGGGTGCGGGCCGCTGCCGCGCGTGCGCCGCCGCCTTCCCGCTCGACGGCCCGGTGCTGCTGTGTCCCTGCGGCAGCGCCGACGTGCAGGTCGTCTCCGGGCGGGAACTCCAGATCGTCTCGATGAAGGTGGGCTGAACCGGATGTGCGGAACCTGCGGTTGCGGTGACGGAGCGGACGGCGGGCAGGGGGTGCGCATCGGCGTGCCGGGCGGCGCGGGGGCGCACGGCCACCCGCACGGCCGTTCGGACCACGGGCACGACGGCCCCGGGCACGGCGGTCAGGGACACGGCGGGCTCGACGGTCACGGGCACGGCGGGCACGCGCACGGCCATGCGGGCGACGGCGGCAACCGCGCTCCCGGGACCGGCCCAGGGCCCGAGCACGGCAGGGCCGGGGACGACGGTGAGACCGTGACGCTTGAGCAGCGGGTCCTCGCCAAGAACGATCTGCTGGCCGAGGAGAACAGGTCCTGGCTGGCCGCGCGGGACGTCGTCGCCGTCAATCTGATGAGCTCGCCGGGTGCGGGCAAGACGACCCTGCTGGAGCGGACCGTGCGGGACCTCGCGGGCCTGCGGGAGGTCGCCGTCGTGGAGGGCGACCAGGAGACGATGCTCGACGCCGACCGCATCCAGCGCGCGGGGTGCGCGGTGGTGCAGGTCAACACGGGCGCAGGCTGCCATCTCGACGCGGGCATGATGCGCGACGCCCTCGCCGAACTCGCCCCCATTGAGGGCTCGTTGGTCCTGGTCGAGAATGTGGGGAACCTCGTCTGCCCGGCCCTGTTCGACCTGGGCGAGCGCAGCAGGGTGGTGATCATCTCGGTCACCGAGGGCACGGACAAGCCGCTCAAGTACCCGTACATGTTCGCCGCGGCCGACCTGGTGCTGGTCAACAAGGTGGACCTGCTGCCGTATGTCGACTTCGACCTCGACCGGTGCGCGGAGCACGCGCGGTCGGTCAGCCCGGGCGTGCGGGTGCTGCCGGTCTCCGCGACGACGGGCGAGGGGATGGCGGAGTGGTACGGCTGGGTGGCGCGGCAGTACGGCCCCGACGCCGCGGTCTCCCCCGCCGCGGCGCACTGAGGCCCGTCAGGCCCCGGCCCGCACCATCCGCAGGACCAGGCCCGCGTACAGGTCGCCGACCTCGTCGGGCGACCTGCTACCCTCCTCGCTGAACCAGCGGGCCACGTCGATGCAGAGCGAGAGCACGGCGAGGGTGGTGCCCCCGATGTCGGACACGTCGAACTCGCCGTCCCTGACGCCGTCCTCCAGGATCCTGCGGACCACCGCGTCGCTCTGCCGGCGCAACGCGACGATCTCGGCGCGGTGTTCGGGTGCCAGCGAGTCGAGTTCGTACTGGACTACCCGTGCGGTGGTGTGCTGTTCCGCGTGCCAGTGCACGAACGCCCTGACGACCTCGGCCAGCCGCTCGGCCGAGGTGCCGCCGCCGGACTCGGCGCGCAGCAGGATGTCGAGCGCGCGGTCGTGGCCGAGCCTGCTGATCCGGTGGAGCAGTTCTTCCTTGGTCTTGTAGTGGATGTAGAGGGCGGCGGGGCTCATGCCGGCGCGGCCCGCGATGTCCCGGGTGGTGGTGGCGTGGTAACCGCGTTCGGCGAACGCGTCGACGGCCGCCACCAGCAGCCGCCGCGCGGCCTCGGGGGCGACGCCGGCCCATGCCGCGCCGCTTCCGCCGTCGCCGACCGATTCGGCCGTAGCCATGGATGCGCCCCTTCCGTCCGGGTGGTGGGCTGCCGCAGGGCAGGACGAACACCATACCTCCGAAGGTGAGCAAGCGCTTAGGAAGCCCGGCGGGAGGCCTCCCGGGTTACCGCCGGGCACACCCGCGGCGACCTCGGACGGCACCGCATTTCGAACGCAGGATTCGAAGGTGCAACGAATGACTCCTGGCTCCTTGACCGCTTCATGACACGGGGCCAAGATGATGATCCTTCACCCGGAGCGCAGTGCCGACCACGGACCGTTCCGACTTCCCCACCCCCGCGGCCGGCACACCCTGGCGGGGGCTCCGCCGCCGCCCGGGACGCGCCGGTGACCGTCAGGCGCATCTCGCGGAGAGGATCCACCCGTGGCAACAGCAGAACCGACCAGCCCGGCGCCCATCGAACCCACCGCCTCACCCACCGCGAGCATCGCCGATCCGGGCGCCCTCGGGCTCGCCGGGTTCGCGATGACCACCTTCGTCCTGAGCACCTTCAACACCGGGCTGCTCAGCGACACCCTGGAGACCGTGGTGCTCCCGCTCGCCCTGTTCTACGGCGGGCTCGCCCAGCTCCTGGCCGGAATGTGGGAGTTTCGCAGGGCCAACACCTTCGCCGCCACGGCGTTCAGCTCGTACGGCGCCTTCTGGCTCGCCTTCGCCTACTACATCTCGCACGTCGCGCCGAAGCTCCCGCCGGCCCACGCCTACCAGGCGACCGGGCTGTTCCTGCTCGCCTGGGCGGTCTTCACCACCTACATGATCATCCCCGCGCTGCGCACCACCGGGGCCGTCCTCGCGGTGATCGTGCTGCTGTCCATCACCTTCATCCTGCTGACCATCGGGGCGTTCGCGCAGTCGACGGGCATCGACAAGGTCGGCGGCTGGACGGGGTACGTGACCGCGGCGGTCGCCTGGTACGCGTCGTGCGCGGCGGCCGCCAACAGCACCTGGAAGAGGGTCGTCCTGCCGGTGTGGCCGCTGGCCTGAGCGCGCCGCCCGCCCCTCGCACCACGGGTGCCCCGCCCGCGCGGCGGGGCACCCTGCTGCGCGGGCGGGGTGCGTCAGAAGGCCGAGACCCCGGTCAGGGCACGGCCGATGAGGAGTTTCTGGATCTGGCTCGTGCCCTCGTACAGGGTCATCACCCGGGCGTCGCGCAGGAGTTTGCCGACGGGGTACTCGTCGATGTAGCCGTAGCCGCCGAACACCTGGATCGCGTTGTTGGCGGCACGTACCGCTGCCTCCGAGGCGAACAGCTTGGCCTTGGCCGCTGCGGTGGCGAACTCCTCGCCGCGGTCGACGAGATCGGCCACCCGCCAGGTCAGCAGCCGGGCCGCATCCACGTCCACGGCCATGTCGCTGATCAGCTCCTGCACCAGCTGGTGGTGGGCGATGGTGGTGCCGAACTGCTCGCGCTCGCCCGCGTACCGGACGGCGGCGTCGAGCGCGGCCTGCGCGATGCCGACACTGCCCGCCGCGACCGCCATCCGCCCCTTGGCGAGCGCGGACATGGCGACGGAGAAGCCCTTGCCCTCGGGGCCGAGCAGCGCGCCCGCGGGCACCCGCACCCCGTCGAAGGTGAGTTCGGCGGTGGCCTGGCCGCGCAGCCCCAGCTTGCCGTGGAGGGTGCGGCGGGTCAGGCCCGGCGTGTCGGCGGGCACCAGGAAGGCGGAGACGCCCCGGTGCCCCGGCGCGCCGCCGGTGCGGGCGAACAGCAGGACCACGTCGGCCCAGGTGCCGTTGGTGATGAACATCTTGGAGCCGTCGACAATCCACTCGTCCCCGTCCCGCACCGCGCGGGTCGCGAGGCTGCCCGCGTCGGACCCGGTGCCCGGCTCGGTGAGACCGAAGCAGCCGATGGCCGCGCCCGAGGTGAGCCGGGGCAGCCAGGCCCGCTTCTGCTCCTCGTCGCCCCAGGCCAGGATCGTCTTGGCGACGAGCCCGAGGGAGACCGAGACGATGCCGCGCACGGCGGAGTCACCGCGCCCCAGCTCCTCGGTGACCAGGCAGTACGTCAGGTGGTCGCCGCCCGAGCCGCCGTACTCCTCCGGCACGGTCATGCCGAGCAGCCCGAGCGCGCCGAGCCGCCCCACCACCGCGCGGTCGACGCTCTCCGCGCGGTCCCACTCGGCCGCGTGCGGGGCGATCTCCCGGGTCACGAAGTCGCGTGCGAGGTCGCGGGCCGCGGACTGCTCGTCGCTCAGCTCCAGGTTCACGGGCGCGGCTCCTTCGGCGCGGGGGCTCCGGTGGCGCGGGCAATAAACTAGCACTGCTAGTTTAAGTCGGTCGGGCCCTACTATGGGCGCCATGGCCCGACCGCGCAAGCCCCTGCTGAGCACAGAGCGCATCGTCGCCGCGGCGGGCGCGCTGATCGACGCCGAGGGCCTTGACGCGCTCTCCACCCGGCGCCTCGCGGCGGAGCTCGGGGTGAGCGGCCCCTCGCTCTACCACCACTTCCGCACCAAGGACGAGCTGCTCGACGCCGTCGCCGACGCGGTGAGCGCCCAGGTCGACCTGTCGATGTTCGCCGAGGACGACGGCAGGGACTGGCGCACCGCACTGCACGACTGGGCCGTCTCCTACCGGGCGGCGCTCGCCGACCACCCGCACCTGGTACCCGTGCTCGCCCGCGGCCCCGGCCGCCGCCCCGCGGGGCTGCGCGTGGCGGACGCCGTCTTCGGCGCGATGGTCAGGGCGGGCTGGCCGCCCGCGCAGGCGACCAGGATCGGCGCGCTGATGCGCTACTTCGTCACGGGCTCCGCGCTGTCGTCCTTCGCCCGCGGGTTCGTGGACGACCGCGAGGCGTACGACCCGGCCGACTACCCGCACCTGGGCCAGGCGCATCTGCTCGCCGAGCACCGGCAGCAGGTCGACGAGGGGGCCTTCGAGACGGGCCTGCGCGCCCTGCTCGAAGGGCTCGGCCTGGAGTACGGCCGCCGCGGCCTCGGCGAGACGGCGCGCGGCGGCCCTGCTCACAGGTCCTGACGGCACGTCAGCACGCGTGTCGCCCCCGGGTATCCAGGGGGTCAGAGCTGGAGCGACTTGGTCTGCAGATACTCCCGCAGGCCGTAGGTTCCCATCTCCCGGCCCACCCCCGACTGCTTGTAACCACCGAAGGGCGCAAGGGTGTTGAAGGCGGCGCCGTTGATGTCGACCCGGCCGGTGTCCATCCGGCGCGCGAAGGCGACCGCCTCCTCCGCGGTGGCCGCCCACACCCCGCCGTGCAGGCCGTACACGGTGTCGTTGGCGATGCGCACGGCGTCCTCCTCGTCCTCGTACCGCAGAATGCCGAGCACCGGGCCGAAGATCTCCTCCTGCGCGATGGTCATGTCCGTGGTGACGTCGGCGAAGAGGGTCGGCTCCACGAAGTAGCCGGTGGTGCGCGGCGCTTCGGTGCCGCCGGCGACCAGCCGCGCGCCCTCGGCGACGCCCTGGGCGATATAGCTCCGCACGCGCTCGCGCTGCTTGGCGCTGACGACGGGCCCGACCCGGGTGGCGTCGGCGGCCGGATCGCCGACGACGTACTCGCAGAGCGCCTCGCGCGCGAGGCCGACGGCCTCCTCGTACTGGTCCTCATGGACCAGCATGCGCGTCCACGCGTAGCAGGTCTGGCCGGAGTTGGCCATCACATGCCCGACGCCGGCGGCGACCGCGCGGGGCAGGTCGGCGCCCGGCAGGATCACGTTGGCCGACTTGCCGCCGAGTTCGAGGGAGACGCTCTTGACCGCGCCCCCTGCGAGGGCGCCGACCCTGCGGCCCACCTCGGTCGAGCCGGTGAAGGAGACATGGTCGACGCCGGGGTGCGCGGCGAGCGCCCGGCCTGCGGCGTGCCCGTACCCCGTCACGACGTTGAGGACACCCGCGGGCAGCCCGGCGGCGTCCGCGCACTCCGCGAACAGCTGCGCGGTCAGCGGGGTGTCCTCGGCGGGCTTGAGCACGAGGGTGCAGCCGGCCGCGAGGGCCGGCGCCGCCTTGCTGACGATCATCGAGAGCGGGTAGTTCCAGGGGGTGATGGCGGCGACCACGCCGACCGGTTCGAGGAGCACCGTCGAGTTGGCGATCCGCTCCTCGAACGGGTGGGTGCCGGCCAGCTCCGCGTACGTTTCGAGGGCGGCGATGGGGGCGGCCGTCTGCACCGCGGCGGCGAACCGCGCGGGCGCGCCGAGCTCCGCGACGAGAGTCCCGGTGATCTCCTCTTTGCGCGCGGCCAGTTCGTCGTGGAGCGCGCGCAGCGACCGGCCGCGTGCCGCGGGCGGGGTCGCGGCCCAGCCGGGGAGCGCGGCGCGGGCGGCCCGTACGGCCGCGTCGACGTCCTCCGCCACGCCCGCGGGGACCTCGGCGATGATCCGCTCGTCCGCCGGGTTGACCACGGCGATGGTCTCCGCAGCGGCGGCGGGGCGCCACTGCCCCCCGATGTACATACCGTCGTGTGCCTTCATCGACATCCTCTCCAGGACAGCCGGTGCGGCTTGACGACGCGCGGACGCGCGTCGTCCGCACACATCGTGTCTGGACAAACTAGCGACGGTGATTTGCCGCGCCAAGCATCAAGTCGGCGCAAAAGGGAGCGTTTTCGAACCCCTTTCAGGGATTTCCGGCCCGTTTGCGGCCCCCTTCGCACGCCAGGCCGGACGGGCGCCCTGCCTCTCGCCCCCGTTGACGGGCGCATTCCTTTGGTCGAGCATAGGATTGAAGGTGCGGGAGCGGAGATCCTCACGAGGGAGCGGCGATGAGCGGCAGCGGCAGGACGACCAGCACCGGCGCGGACGGCCCCGACGGCGCGCGCACCGCCGTCGACCGGGCGAGGAAGGCCGCGGCGGGCCTCACCGAGCTGCACGGCTTCGGCAACGAGCACAGTTCTGAGGCGGTCCCCGGCACCCTGCCGGAAGGGCGCAACTCGCCCCAGCGTGCGCCGCTCGGGCTCTACGCGGAGCAGCTCAGCGGCACCGCGTTCACCGAGCCGCGCGCCCGCAACCGCCGCTCCTGGCTCTACCGCGTCCGCCCGTCGGCCGCGCACCCCGCGTACACCAGGATCGACAACGGGAGCCTGCGCGGCGCCCCGTTCACCGAGACGGTGCCCGACCCCAACAGGCTGCGCTGGGACCCGCTGCCCGACCCGGCACCCGGCACGGACTTCCTGGCCGGGCTGTGGACGCTCGGCGGCAACGGCGACGCGGCGCAGCGGGTCGGCATGGCGATTCATCTCTACGCAGCCGACGCGCCCATGGCCGACCGGGTGTTCGGCGACGCGGACGGCGAGCTGCTGATCGTGCCGCAGCGGGGCGGGCTGCTGCTGCGCACCGAGTTCGGGCTGCTCGCGGCGGCCCCCGGCGAGGTGGCGCTGATCCCGCGCGGGGTGCGCTTCCGGGTCGAGCCACTGGACGCGGTGGTGAAGGGATACGTCTGCGAGAACTACGGACGCCCCTTCGAGCTGCCGGAGTTGGGGCCGATCGGCGCCAACGGACTGGCGAACGCACGGGACTTCAGGGCACCGGTCGCGTCGTTCGAGGAGACGGCGGGCCCGGTGACGCTGGTGCACAAGTTCTGCGGCAACCTCTGGGCCGCCGAGCTCGGCCACTCGCCGCTGGACGTCGTCGCCTGGCACGGCAACCACCTGCCGTACGTCTACGACCTGCGGCGCTTCAACGCCATCGGGTCGATCAGCTACGACCACCCGGATCCGTCGATCTTCACCGTGCTCACCTCGCCGTCCGACACGCCGGGGCTCGCGGGCGTCGACTTCGTGGCGTTCGTGCCGCGCTGGCTGGTCGGCGAGGACACGTTCCGCCCGCCGTACTTCCACCGCAATGTGATGAGCGAGTACATGGGCCTCGTGGAGGGCGCGTACGACGCGAAGCGCGCGGGCGAGGGCGGCTTCGTGCCGGGCGGCGGCTCGCTGCACAACATGATGTCGGCGCACGGCCCGGACCGCGCCACCTACGAGCGGGCGAGCACCGGCGAGCTGCGGCCGCAGAAGATCGACGACGGCCTCGCCTTCATGTTCGAGACCCGGTGGCCCGTCACGGCGACCGCGCAGGCGGCGGGCGCCGGCCACCTCCAGCGGGACTACGACCGCGTGTGGCAGGGCCTCGAACGCCACTTCCCGGCATGAGCGGCGCCCCCGGGGCCGCGGACGGCGCCGGGGCCGGGCGGGCCCCGGCCTTCGCGCCCGCACCGCTGGTCCGCCACCGCTGGCTGCCACTGTGGTACCAGGTCTCTCAGTCGCTGCGCGCCTCCGTACTGGGCCGCCACCCCGGCGACCCGCTGCGCCTGCCGACCGAGGAGGACCTGGCCGCGCACTACGGCGTCGGCGTCCTGACGATGCGCAGGGCGCTGAAGGAGCTGGCGGACGAGGGGCTGATCAGCAGGCGCAGGCGGCACGGCACGTTCATTGAGCCGGGGGCGGGGCGTGGCGCCCCGCGGCGGCTGCTCGGCTCGGTGGACGCCGTGGTGGCGCAGCAGTCGGGGGACCTGACGGCGGTACTCGGCCACGGGCCCGCGGAAGTCACCGCCGAGTTGGCCGAATACTTTCCCGATCTGGCCGAGATCGTCTCGTACACCCGGCTCCGCAGCGACCGGGAGAGCGGGGAGCCGGTCAGCTGGGCGGAGAACGCCGTGCGCCCCGAGGTCGCGGCGCGCATCGACCCCGGGGCGCTCGAAGGGGCGCCGATGACGAAGCTGCTGCGGGACACGGCGGGGGTCGCGATCGGGCGGATCACCGACACCGTGCGGGCCACGTTGGCCGACCCGGCCACGGCGGAGCTGCTCGGGGTGCCGCTGCTCAGCCCGGTGCTGCACTACACGGGCGTGACGTACGACGCGCGGGGCAGGGTCGTGGACGTGGCGCGCATCCGCTACCGCGGCGACCGGTTCGCCTTCTCGGTCTCCGTGGAGGCGTGAGGAACGCGACGCGGCCCGGGTCGTTACGCTTTTCGGGGGACGCTTCGGGGTCGCGAGGACGTCACCGCCCGGGGAAGCTACCGACGACGAGGGGGTGCGGGGTGGCCGAGACGACCGCGGCACCCGCCGGGACTCCGCTGCTCGCCGACCTGATGCCGTGGTCGGTGGCGCCGCTGCGGCTGGGCAGGGAGTGGGTTCTCGCACCGGAGGCGGCCTCGCTCACGGCGCGCTGGGACCGGCTCGTACAAGCCGAAGGCGCCGAGCGCGACGCCCTGTTCACGCCGACCAGGGCCCGTACCCAGCACACGGCGGTGGCCGCGCTGCCCGGCGGCGCCTGCGGCACCGCGCGCTTCGCCCGGGAGCACGGGCCCTGCCCCGAGCCGCGGCGGGTGGCGCACGGCCCGTTCGACGAGCAGTGGCTCATCCCCGACCACCGGCTGATCGACGCGGCACGCCCCGAGCTGTGGCGGGTCGCAGACGCCGCACAGGTCTTCGCGGTCGAGCAGGGGCATGCGCCGGGCGCGGCGGGCCCCGCGCTGCTCGTCTGCGCGCCGCTGCCCGACGGCCACTCCCCCGCGGGCCGCCCGGGGCGCGTGCGGCCGCTGTACCGCAGGCCGGGCGGCACCGAGCCGAACCTCGCCCCCGGGCTCACAGAGCTGCTTGCCGCGCGCTACGGGCAGGAGGTCGGCCCCGACGAGGTGCTGGCCTGGGCCGCGGCGGCCGCGGTGGGCGGCAGGGGCGGCTGCGCCGTGCCGCTGCCCGCGGACCCCGCGCTGTGGGCGGAGGGCGTGGCGCTCGGCGGTGAACTGGTGCGGATCCAGCTGCGCGGCGCGCGCGGCGGCGAGCGGCCGCGACTGCCCGGCGGCCGCCGGCCCTACGTACGCGCCGCGCTGCCCGCGCGCCCCGGCACGATCGCCTACACGGCGCAGGACGAGACGCTGCACCTGGGCGAGGCGGGCCGGATCGCGCCGGTGCCGGAGGGGGCGTGGGAGTACCGGGTCGGCGGGGTGCGGATGCTGGAGCTGTGGTTCGAGCGGCGGGCCGTGCACGCGGAGGACGGGACACTCGCGGCGATCGGGCCCGCGGTGTGGCCCAGGGCCTGGACGTCGGAACTGCTCGAACTGGTCACCGTGCTGGGGCTGCTCGCCGCGCTGGCGCCCCGCCAGGAGGCGCTGGCCGCCGCGTGCGCGCGGGCCGCGGCCGCGGGCCGGACGGTCGACCGCGAGGCGCTGCGCGCGGCGGGCGTGCTGCCCGCCCCGGCGACCGCGCGGCGGCCCGCTTCGGTGCTCGACCACCACGAGGAGGGCCCCGAGGGGCAGTTCGCCCTCCTGTGACGCCCCGTGCCGACGACGGGACCGAACCGGGCGCCCGGGGGCCCGGGTTGCCGTCCACGGCCCGCGCGCGCGACGAGGGGACGCGCCAGGAGGCCGGGCTGGGCGCAGTACGACGCCCCGCGGCCCGCGCGCCCGGAGAGGCGGGCTCGGCGTCGCCGTGCGCGAGCGCGTGCGGGGCGGGGAGCACGGGCTCGGGCACGGCACGGGACCGTACGGGGAGCGGGCGGGACATCGCCGGACGCGGCTACGGGCGCCGCACGGGTGGGCGCGGCGGCCGCCCGGCCACGCGGGGACGCGGCACGGACGCCGAGGCCCGGAGGGACTCGCCCGGCCGGCCGCTCCGGGGCGACGGGCCAGGACGGGCGGGAACGCTCAGTCGCGGTTGCCGAACAGGGAGCGCCGCAGCCGGCGCAGCGGAGCGAACAGCGAGACCCTGGCACTCCTGCGCTGAGGGGTGCGCGTGTGGTCGCGCGTGGTGAGCTCCCGCATCAGCAGCGTCGCCTCCGCCGCCTCCCCCGCGGACACGACGGGACCGCCGAGCACCGCGAGGTGGCGGTCGAGACGCGAACTGGTCGCGCTCGTCCCGCATGTGATCGCAGGGACTCGCGCCCTGCTGTGCGCCGTTATCTGCTTCATCTCACTCCCCACCCGTACGACTGGGCCCGGCCCCGGGCAGATTAACCCTATCGCTACGCCATGACACCCGTGTATCCCCGTCCCCGGGATCAACCACACCCGTAAGTGTTGCGCTGTTCCGAATATTTCAGGGCGAGTTGGACACTTTGCCCGCCAACTCCCTTGCCAGATGTCCGGTTCATTCCGTTACGCGCGAGAACCGCCCCTCCTATCTTCCCCGGGAACAGTCTCCGTCACGCCTGTCCGGACGCGGCCGGAGCGCCCGCCCGGGGCCGTGCGGCCGCCGGGCGGGGGCGGATTCAGGACGCCGCGGCGGTGAAGACCGGCAGGTAGCCGCCGGACTGGCCGGCCGCCGTGGGGTGGTACGACTCCTCGATGTCCAGGACGTTCACGCTGTGCAGCCAGACGGTCCCGCTGGAGCAGATCTCGTGGCCGGTGAACGCCTGGGTGACGTCGGCGAAGGTGAAGCCGTGGTCGGCGGCGCGCTTGGCGGTGACGGAGTTGATGTGGTCGGCGGCGTTGTTGATCGCGGAGCGCTTCGCCTCGCTGAGGCCCACGACGCAGGAGCCGTCGAGCTCGTAGAAGCGCGGGTAGCCGAGGACGACGACGTGTGCGTGGGGCGCCTTGGCGCGGATGTCGCTGTAGAGGGTGTCGAGCGCGCCGGGGAGCGTGTTGTCGATATAGCTGTTGGCGGTGGCGATGCCGCTGAGGCAGGTGGCCTCCGACTTGAGGACACATGTCGTCATGACGTCGGAGAATCCGGCGTCGTTGCCGCCGATGGTGATCGAGACCAGGTCGGTCGCGGAGCTGAGGGCCGTGAGCTGGCTGGACTCGACATCACCCGTACGAGCGCCCGAGCAGGCGACGAAGCTGAAGGTGGCGGGGGCGTGGGCGGCGGCCCACAGGGCGGGGTAGCCGGCGGAGCTGCGCTTGCAGTCGCCGCTCGCGCTGTCGTAGCTGCCGGAGCCGAGGCCGGAGGAGTACGAGTCCCCGAGCGCGACGTAGGCGGTGCCTGCGGCGGGCGCGGCCTGCGCCGCCGCTGCCGTGGTGAGGGAGAGCGCGAGGCCCGCGGCGAGCGCGGAGGCGAGGGCGCCGAGTCTGCGCCTGCGGGGGCGCGGCGCCCGGCCGGGGGCCGCGGCGGAGGATGCGCCCGAGGAGGGCGAAGTGGAACGGGACAGTTTCATGGAACCTCCCCTAACAGTTCTGACCGCCACTCAGCGGTGTGCGGCCGTCAACTGTCGTACCAGCGGGCCCCCTCCACTGGAAGTGGACATGTCATTGATATGTCGGTTCACCGACCTGTCGCCCAACACGCCCGCGCACGGCACGTACGGGGCTTACGGCACGCACGGGCACGGGGCGCGCGCAGCGCGCGGAAAAGAGCCCGCGTACACCCCGTCGGGAAACGGGAAAACAGCCGGCGACTTCCGGCGACCACTGGGGCGGAAGAAAACCAGTGGGACGGAATGAGACGTGTAAAGACCCGGCGGGGAATGGCCAATACCGAGAAAGGCAAGGCTCCTCACCCGGTCTTGCCCTACAGCCCCCTTCGTCAATATCGTCGTACATCCACCCGCATCGGGGTCCGTGGCGCATACCGGCAAAAGGGGAGGGGCTCGAAAGCCGGAAGGACCGATGCGGAGCGCGGCAGGGGGGTGCCGCACCCGGTGTCAGCGACGGGCATCGCGCCTGCGCGGACGGCGCCGAGTCGCGGCCGTGCACGGCCAGTTGGACCAGCTCAGCAGGGTGCGCACAGTCCGCTGCCGCGCGCCGGGGCTGAGAACCCCCCTTTCGAACCGGAAACCCAGCCGGACCGCCCGGGGGCGGGCGGTCCGCCGGACGAGAGGGAATTGAATCGTGAGCTCCATTCTGCGCCCGGTGGTCACGGGCCTCGACCGGTTGACGCCGCCTCGCAGGAACGCCGAGGAGTACCGGCCGGTCTCGTCCCATCTCGCGATCGCTCCGCCGGTCAGCGTGGTCATTCCGGCGATGAACGAGGCGGAGAATCTTCCGTACGTGTTCAAGACGCTTCCCGACTGGATTCACGAGGTCGTCCTCGTGGACGGCGACTCCACCGACGACACCGTGGCGGTGGCCGAGCGGCTGTGGCCGGGCGTCACCGTCGTGCGGCAGCGGGGCAAGGGCAAGGGCGACGCCCTGATCAGCGGCTTCGCGGCCTGCACCGGCGACATCATCGTGATGGTCGACGCGGACGGCTCCGCCGACGGCCAGGAGATCGTCAGCTACGTCTCCGCGCTCGTCTCGGGCGCCGACTTCGCCAAGGGGTCCCGCTTCGCCAACGGCGGCGGCACGGACGACATGACCTTCGTACGAAGACTCGGCAACCGCGTCCTGTGCGCGGCGGTCAACGCCAAGTTCGGGGCGCGGTACACCGACCTCTGCTACGGATACAACGCGTTCTGGCGCCACTGCCTGGACGCCATCACGCTGGACTGCACCGGCTTCGAGGTCGAGACCCTGATGAACGTACGGGTCGTCAAGGCGGGCCTGAAGGTGCAGGAGATACCGAGCCACGAGTACGGGCGCATCCACGGCGCCTCCAACCTGAGCGCCGTCAGGGACGGCCTGCGCGTGCTCAGGGTCATCGTGCGGGAGAAGGGGGTGCCGCGCTCGGGCCGCCGCTGGACCGGGCGCCCCGGCGCGTTCGGCGGCGTCCCCGCGGGCCGGGCGCCCCTCGGCCGGGCGCCGCTCGGCGGGGAGGCGCCGTGAGCGGGCGCGTGCGGGCGTACACGGTGGTGATCTGCGTCTACACCGAGGAGCGCTGGACCGGCATCCTCGCCGCGGTCGACTCGGCGCGCGGGCAGTCGCTCGCGCCGCTCGAAACGCTGGTCGTGGTGGACCACGACGAGGCGCTGCGGGCGCGGCTCGCCGCGGTGTTCGCGGCGGCCGAGGGGGTGCGGGTGCTCGCCAACGCCGGGCCACGCGGCCTGTCGTCGGGGCGCAACACGGGTGTGGCGGCGGCGCGCGGGGAGATCGTCGCGTTCCTCGACGACGACGCCGTCGCCGAGCCCGGCTGGCTGCGGCACCTCGACGCCGCGTACGACGACGAGCGGGTCATCGCGGTCGGCGGGCGCACGCTGCCCGTCTGGGCGTCGGGGCGGCGGCCCGCCTGGTTCCCCGAGGAGTTCGACTGGGTGGTGGGCGCCACGTACCGGGGCCTGCCCGAGGGGCTTGTGCGGGTGCGCAACGTGCTCGGCGGCAACGCGTCGTTCCGGCGCACGGCGTTCGACGCGGCCGGCGGGTTCGCCACCGGCATCGGCCGCGACGGCGGCAGGCGGCCCCTCGGCTGCGAGGAGACCGAGCTGTGCATCCGCGTGGCGCGCGCCGTGCCCGGCGCGGCGATCGTCATCGACGACCGCGCGGTCATCCACCACAAGGTGCCGCACGCGCGGGAGCGGTTCGCCTACTTCAGGGCGCGCGCGTACGCGGAGGGCCTGTCGAAGGCGCTGGTGGCGCGCAGCGTCGGCGCGGCGAAGGGCCTCGAAGCCGAGCGCCGCTACGTGACCCGGGCGCTGCCCGCAGGGGTGGCGAGGGGCCTGGGCGACGCGGCGCGCGGGCGGCCGGGCGGGGCGGGCCGTGCTGCGGCGATCGTCGTCGGCGTGCTGACGGCGGCGTGCGGCTACGCCGTGGGCCTCGCCCGCACCCGGGGCGGCGCCGCGGCCTTCTCCCACGGTCCCGTCGGCCCGCCGGAGCGGTCGGCCGCCGTGCCGGGCGGCGGGGCGGGTGCGGCGTGAGGTGCCGGGAGCCGCGGGAGGCTGCCGTGCCGGTCCTGATGTACCACGCGGTGGCGCACGAGCCGTCCCCCGCGGTGCGTGCGCTCTCCGTGGCGCCCGGGGCGTTCGCCGAGCAGATGGCGGTGCTGCACGAGCGGGGCAGGACACCGCTGACCGCGGCGGCGCTCGGCGAGGCGTGGCGGCGGGGCCGCGCGCTGCCGCCGCGCCCGGTGCTGATCACTTTCGACGACGGGTACGCGGGCGTGCACCGGCACGCCCTGCCCGTCCTGGCGGCGCGGGGCTTCGCCGCGACGCTGTTCGTGACGACGGGCTGGCTGCGGGGCGCCGCAGGGGCGCGCGGCGCGCCCGACACGATGCTCGACTGGGGACAGGTGCGCGAACTCGCCGCGGCCGGCGTCGAGATCGGCGGGCACAGCCACACCCACCCGCAGCTCGACCAGCTGGCGGCGGCGCCCCTGCGGGCCGAGGTCGAGCGCTGCCGCGACCTCACGGCGCAGGAGACGGGGACGCCGCCGGTCTCCTTCGCCTACCCCTTCGGCTACGCGGACCGGCGGGTGCGGCGCGCCGTCAGGGAGGCGGGCTTCGCCCAGTCGCTCGCGGTGCGCAACGCCCTGGCCCGCAGGGACCAGGGCCCGTACGCCCTGGCCCGCCTGACGGTCCGCAGGACGACGACGACCGAGGAGTTCGCCCGGCTGGTGGAAGGAGAGGGCATCGCCAGGGCCTACGCCGTCGACCGCGCCCTGACCAAGGCGTACGCCCTGCCCCGCAGAACCCGCGCGGCGGCCCGCCGGGCCACAGGAAGGATGTAGGCAGGCACGCGGGGACCCGCGCGGCGGGCGTACGCGGCCCGGGACGTGCGGCGCCCGGCCCGCTCCCGTGCGGGCGGGGCGTCCGTGCTCACCGCCGCCCCACGGACCGGGGGGCTCCGGGCGCTAAGCCCCCCGCCCGTAGGCCGCGCGCAGGGCGTCGGCGGCGGCCGCGCGCGCCTCGTCCTCGGTGAGGCCCAGACGGCGGGCGCGCTGGGCGAAGGCGGCGGCTGCGCCTGCGGCCTCGTGCGCGGCCGCGTCCCCGGTCGCCGCGACGAACGTGCCGTTGCGGCCGCGCGTCTCGATCACTCCGTCGGCCTCCAGCGCGCGGTACGCCTTCGCCACGGTGTTGGCGGCGAGCCCGAGGTCCGCGGCGAGGCCGCGCACGGTGGGCAGCCGGTAGCCGACCGGCAGGGAACCGTCCCTGGCCCGGTCCGCGATCTGGGACCGCACCTGCTCGTAGGGCGCGGGCCCGCTCTCGGGGTCGATCTCGATCTGCAACGTCACCCCCCGATTCTCTCCCGCGCGCCCGCCCGCCGGAAAAAGCCGCGCAGCCGCACTCCGAGCCGGACCGACCGCGCCACCGCAGCCGGTGCGCACCCCGGCGCTCACGCCGCCAGCGTGCCCGGGCGGATGGCGGTGGGGCCGAAGCGGGCGCGTACGCGGTCCGCGGTCTCCTCCAGGCGGCGGGCGCGGTCGTCCGCGGGGTCGAAGGTGAGCTGGCGGGTGGCGCGTTCGGCGGGGACGAGGGATTCGGCGCGCAGCGAGAGGGCGCGGACCCTGGCGCGCTGGAGGCCGAGCCGCTCGTGCATCCGGTACGCGGCGTCGGTGAGCGCGGGGGTGTGGGCGGTCGCCTCGGGCAGGGTCCTGGTGCGCGGGGTGGCCGAGCCGTCCGCGTAGCGCACCACCAGGGTCAGCGTGCGGCACGCCTGGCCGCGGTCGCGGAGCCCCGCGCCCAGTTCCCCGGCCGCGGACAGCAGGGCGCCACGGTGGGCGCCGTGGTCAAGCTCGTCGCGGGCGAAGGCGCGCTCCGCCGCGAGCACGGTGGCGCCCCCGTCCGCGACCACCGCCGTGCGGTCGATGCCGTGCGCCTTCTCGTACACCGCGCGCCCGGCCCGTACGCCGAGGAGGCGCTGGAGGGTGGCGAGCGGGACGGCCGCGGCCTTGCCCACGGTGTCGAGGCCGTAGCCGCGCAGGGTGCGGGCCGTCGCGGCGCCGACGCCCGGCAGCGCGCCGACCGGGCGGGGCGCGAGGAACGCGGCGGCGGCGCGCGCGTCGTCCTCCACCGCGACCGTCTCGCCGTGGGCCGCCAGGCGCGCGGCCATGCGGGCGAGCAGCGGGGTGGCAGCGACGCCGAGGGCGCAGTCGGCGCTCGCGTACGCGAGCGTGCGCACCCGCAGCACCGAGGCGAGATGGGCCGCGTCCCGGCCGAAGTACCGCTCGGCACCCGCGACGTCGACCAGCGCGGTGTCCGGCGGCAGCGCCTGGACCACCGGGCTGATGCCGCGTGCCACGCCGAGCAGGTCGGGCAGCGCCGCGCCGTCGCGCAGCCGAACACAGATGATCATCCGGCGCTCCCCGGGCTCGCGTGCCACAGCTTCCGTCCCGTGCCGGGACCCTCGCCCGCGGGACGCAGGTCGGCCCAGGGGTTCATCCGGTAGCCGGTGGGGAGGTGGATACGGCGGTCGCCGCCCGGGGCGCCCCGGCCGTCGGGCGGGCCGCCCGGCCCCTCGCCGTCCCCTGCGCCGCCCGCGGCCAGCGCCGCGGCGACCGCTTCGAGGCCCTCGCGCTCGCGGAGTTCCGCCAGCTCGGCGAGGTTCCAGGCGCGCGCCCCCACCACGCTCAGGCTGCGCTGCCCGCGCCGCTGCACCACTCCGCGCACCAGCAGCAGCCAGGAGTGGAAGACGGTGTGGGCGCACGCCTCGTGCGAGTCGTCGAAGAAGGCCAGGTCCACCAGGCCCGTGCCGTCGTCGAGCGTGGTGAAGACGACCCGCCTGCCGGAGCGGATCGGCGGCGTCTGGGTGGCCACCTTGGCGCCGGCGACCAGCACCGTCGTGCCGTGCGGCACGTCGCGCAGCCGCTTCGCCCCGTACACGCCGAGCTCGGCGAGGAAGGCGTGGTGGTCGTCCATCAGGTTCCTGGACGCGTCCATGGACAGCACGCCGAGCTCGGCGCTGAGCCGCTCCGTGTCGTCCAGGTCGGGCAGGCCGACCGCCGCGGTCCTGCGCCCCTCCCCCAGCGGCAGCTGCGCGCCGGTCCCGCCCCTGCGTGCGCCCCTGCCGCGCTGGGCGGCGCCCAGTTCTGACAGGTGCAGCAGCAGGTCACGCCTGTTGGCGCCGAACGCGTCCAACGCGCCGACCTGCGCGAGCCGTTCGGCCACCGGCCGGCCGGGCCGCGCGCGCTGCCAGAAGTCGAGCAGCGAGGTGTACGGCTGCCCCGCGGCGATGCGCTCGCTCTCCGCCTCGCTGATGCCGTGCACGTCACCGAGTGCGAGCCGCAGGCCCCAGCGCCCCGCCACCGGCCCACTCTCGGACACCAGTTCGACCCGATGGGTGACCGCCGACCTGTTCACGTCGAGCGGCAGCAGCGGCACCCCGCGCCGCCGCGCGTCGGCGAGCAGCAGCCGCTTCGGGTACATCCCCGGGTCGTGGGTGAGCAGCCCCGCGTAGAAGGCCGCGGGGTGGTGCGCCTTCAGCCACGCCGACTGGTACGTGGGCACCGCGAACGCGACCGCGTGCGCCTTGCAGAAGCCGTACGAACCGAACGCCTCGACGATCTCCCAGGCGCGCGCGACGGTGCCGGGGCCGTATCCCCGCGCGGCGGTGGCGCGTTCGAACCAGGCGCGGATCGCGCCCTGCGCATCGGGGTCCGACAGGCCGCGCCGCACCCGGTCGGCCTCCTCGGGGCCGCAGCCGGTCATGATGTCGAGCATCCTGATGATCTGCTCGTGGAAGACGACCACGCCGTAGGTCTCCTCCAGCGCGCCTCGCAGGTCGTCGTGCGGGTAGCGCACGGGCGCCCTGCCGTGCCGCGCCTCGATGAAGGGCCGCACCATGTCGGCCGCGACGGGCCCTGGGCGGAACAGTGAGATGTCCACGACCAGGTCGTGGAAGGTGGCGGGCTGGAGCCTGCCCACCAGGTCGCGCTGGCCCGGCGACTCGATCTGGAAGCAGCCGAGCGTCTCGGCCGAGCGGATCAGCCGGTAGGTCTCCTGATCGCCGTCCGGCACCTGCGCGGGGTCGTCGAGGTCGATCTCCTCGCCGGTGGCGCGGCGGATCTCGGCGACGGCGTGGGCCATCGCCGACTGCATCCGCACGCCCAGCACGTCCAGCTTGAGCAGGCCGAGGTCCTCGACGTCCTCCTTGTCGAACTGGGACATCGGGAAGTTCTCGCCGCTGGTCGGCACGACCGGGGTGCGGCGCAGCAGCGAGGCGTCGGAGAGCAGCACGCCGCAGGGGTGCATGGCGACGCCGCGGGGCAGCGCGTCCAGCGCCTCCACCAGCTCCCAGAACCTGCCGTAACGTTTCTTCTCCTGCGCGAGGCCCGCCAGCTCGGGCAGCTCGGCGAGCGCGGTCCGCGCGTCCTTCGCCCGGATGTGCGGGAACGCCTTGGCGATCCGGTCGATCTCGGCCGGGTCCATCGAGAGCGCTGCGCCGACGTCCCGTACGGCGTGCCGCACCCGGTACGTCTCCGGCATGGCGACGGCGGCGACCCTGCGGGGCCCGAAGCGGCCGAGGATCGCGCGGTAGACCTCCAGGCGGCGCGCGGATTCCACGTCGATGTCGATGTCGGGCAGGCCGGGGCGGCGGGTGGAGAGGAACCGCTCCATCAGCAGGCCGTGTCCGACCGGGTCTGCGGGGGCCATCCCCAGCAGGTGGTTGACGAGCGACCCGGCGCCCGAGCCGCGCGCCGCGACCCGGATGCCCATCCCCCTGATGTCGTCGCACACCCCGGCGACGGTGAGGAAGTACGAGGCGAAGCCGAACGCGTCGATCGTGCGCAGCTCCGCGTCCAGCCGCCGCCAGTAGTCGCGGCGGTCGGGCCGCAGGTCGTAGCCGCGCGCGACCATCCCCGCCGCGGCGCGCGAGCGCAGCACCCTGGCGGCGGTCCTGTGCTCGGCGCCGACCAGGCGGGGCTCGGGGAAGTGCACGTTGTGCGCGCCGAACCCCCGGCTCATGTCGATCACGCCGATGTCGTCCGCCGGGTCGACCCGGCAGGCGTCGGCGGTGCGCTCGGTCAGTTCGAGCAGCCGCACCGCGGTGTCGCGCCCGAGCCCCGCGGCCTCGGCCACCCGCAGGGCGGTACGCGCCATCTCCGCCGCGCCCTTCAGCCAGCGCTCGCCCGTGTCGAGCCCCTTGCGCGGGTCGACGGGGACGAGCCTGCGGGCCGCGTCGAGCACGTCGGCGACCGGGCCGGAGCCGGGGTCCGCGTACCGCACGGCGTTGCCGAGCACGGCGGGCACACCCTGCTCGACGGCGAAGCCGAGGGTGCGGGCGGCGTGGCGCAGCGAGCCGGGGCCCGTGCCGGTGCGGCCGTGGTGCACGACCTCGAGGCGCAGGTGGCCGCCGTACGCCTCACGCCAGGGCGCGAGCAGCCCGGCCGCGCGGTCGGGCCGGCCCGCGGCGAGGGCGCGGCCGACCTCGGAGTCGGGGCCGAGGAGCACGGTGAGGGCGTCGCCGTGGTTGTCCTCCCAGCCGAGCAGGGGGGACCCGGCCCCGGAGCCGTGCGCGGTGGAGACGAGGCGGCACAGGTCGGCCCAGCCGGCCGCACCGTCACGGGCGAGGAAGACGGCGCGGGGTGCCGACTCGTCGACAAAGGCACCGCCGCGCACCGGCCCGGCGCGGCGGCGCGCCGCGGCCTCGCCGACCCCCTCGGGCCGCCCGCCCGCGCCCACCGGCGCCACCGCGAGGTCCGCGCCGAACAGCGGGCGCACCCCCGCCGCCTCGCACGCCTTGGCGAACCTGACGGCGCCCGCGAGGGTGTCGCGGTCGGTCAGGGCGAGCGCGTCGAGGCCGCGCTCGGCGGCGCGCCCGGCCAGCGCCGCCGGGTGGGAGGCGCCGTAGCGCAGGGAGAACCCGGAGGCGGTGTGCAGATGCGTGAATGTGGATACCGACGCCCCCACCGACACCTCCGCACCTCCGCTTCTCCGACCCTCGTGACACCGCCCCCACGCGCCCCACCATAACCAGTTTCGAACGCACGTGCGAACGACGCGGGAGTGCGCCGCAGGAGGGCGCCAGGCACCCGCCCGGCCAGCCATTCAGCCCTCCCCACCTGGGGGGAAGGCGGCTGCGGGCCGACGGTGGAGACATGGCGTTCATGGACGAGGTCAAGACAGCCGTCACCCCGAGGGCCGCACTGCTGGTGTTCGGCACGCTCGCGCTCCAGCTGCTGTTCATCGCGTCGTACGTGGGCGCGCTGCACCACCCGGAGCCGACGGACGTGAAGGTCGCGGTGGTGGCGCCCGGCGGCACCGCGGACCGGGCGGCGGCGCAGCTGCGGCGGCTCCCCGGCGGCCCGCTCTCGCCCCGGGTGCTGCCGGACGAGGCGGCGGCGCGGCGGCAGCTGCTCGACCGGGACGTCGACGCGGCGCTGATCGTCGACCCGCGCGGCTCGACCGACACCCTGCTGGTCGCCTCGGGCCAGGGGACGGCGGAGACCAGTGCGCTGCTGAACGTCTTCGGTCAGGTGGAACAGCAGCAGCAGCGCGCCCTGCGGCCCGTGGACGTGGCCCCCGCCTCGCCGCGGGACGCGGACGGGCTCTCGTCGTTCTACCTGGTCGTCGGCTGGTGCGTGGGCGGCTACCTGTGCGCGGCGATCCTCGCGGTCAGCGCGGGCGCCCGCCCCGCGAACCGCGCGAGGGCGCTGATCCGGCTCGCGACGACCGCGCTCTACGCGATCGCGGGCGGCCTGCTCGGCGCGGTGATCACGGGCCCGGTCCTGGACGCGCTGCCGGGCAGCGTCTGGGCGCTGTGGGGCCTCGGCGCCCTGACGGTCTTCGCGGTGGGCGCGGCGACGCTGGCCTTCCAGACGCTTTTCGGGGTGGTGGGCATCGGCGTCGCGATCCTGGTGGTCGTCATCGGCGGCAACCCGAGCGCGGGCGGCGCCTTCCCGCTGCCGCTGCTGCCGGACTTCTGGCGGGCGATCGGCCCGGCGCTGCCGGTGGGCGCCGCCACCTGGACGGCCCGCTCGATCGCGTACTTCCGGGGCAGCGCGGTGACCGGGCCGCTGCTCGTGCTCTCGGCGTGGGCGCTCGGCGGCATCCTGGTCAGCATGGCGGCTGTGGGCCTGCGCGGCGGGCGGCGCGGGGCGGCGGAGCCTCCCGCGCCCCGGCACGCCGCCGCGCCGTGACGCGGGGCCGGGGGCCGGGGGCGGGGAGCGTGCGCCGGGTCAGCACATGACGTAGTCGACCCGGGTGGAGTTGTAGGAGCAGGTGTCCGCCTTCGCCCCGGTGGACTTCTTCAGCGTCGCCGTGTCCTTGTCGTTGTTCCAGACGTAGGCGGCGCGGCCCTGGTACCGGTTGGCCGCCGTGTTGGTGCCCTTGCCGGTGTGCACGGTGACCGTCTTGCCCTTGCCGAGCGTGTACGCGCCGAAGGTGTACGTGTGGCGCGACGCGTCGGTCAGCGTCCAGCCCTTGAGGCTGACCGACGCGGACGTGGTGTTGCGGATCTGCACGTACTCGGCGTTGAGGCTGGCGTTCGAGCCGTGGTCCGCGCCCGGGCTGTCGTAGTAGATCTTGTACAGGTGCACGGAGCCTGCGGCCGCCTGCGCCTGCGCGGGCAGCAGCGCCACCCCGGCGGCCACGGAGACCGCCGCCGCGGCGGCGGACAGGGTACGGAGACGGGACATTCGGGACCCCCCACGGGTACTCCGGGCGTCTCGAACACGCCCGGCAGAAAAGCAGATTAAGTGCACATCAGGCTTCTCCCTCCCCCGGTTACAGAATCGGGACATCTCCCGGGCGCGCCCGCCGCCGCCCGGCCGCCGCGGCGGCGGGCGCACGGCCGGGCGCACGGCCGGGGGCCGGGTCGGGGATGCGGATCCCCGACCCGGCCCCCGGGTCCTGTCCTTGCTCTTGTCGCGTCCCGCCGTCCGGGCGCGCTGCCCCGCTGTTCCCTCCTGCCGCGCCGGTCCCGCGGGGCGTGTGCGCGGCCGGTTCAGCCGATCTCGGCGCCGAAGGCCGAGAGCGCCGCGGGCACCGGCTGGAAGAACGTCTCCCCGCCGGAGGTGCAGTCGCCGCTGCCGCCCGACGTCAGCCCGATCGCGGTGCTGCCCGAGAACAGCGAGCCGCCGCTGTCGCCCGGCTCCGCGCAGACGTCGGTCTGGATCAGACCGTTGACGACGTCGCCGTTGCCGTAGTTGACGGTGGCGTCGAGCCCGGTCACCGTGCCGTCGTGGACGTGGGTGGTCGAGCCGCTGCGCGACACGTTCATCCCGACCGTCGCGTCACCGGCGCCGGTGATCTTCTGGGTGGACCCGTCGTACAGGTCCACCTCGCTCGGGTGCGGGGTGTCGGAGGACGCGTACTTCACCAGCCCGTAGTCGTGGCCCGGGAACTCGGAACCGGCGTTGGAGCCGAGCTCGTTGCCCTGCCCGTCCGTCCAGTCGGTGATCTCGCTGGTGCAGTGGCCGGCCGTCAGGAAGTACGGCTCACCGCCCTTGACCACGTTGAAGCCGAGCGAGCAGCGGCCGCCCGACCCCTCGATCGCGTCGCCGCCCGCGATGAACGGCTTGAACTCCCCGGCGGAACGCTTCAGCTCCGCCTTGCCGCCGAGGTCCTTGACCGCGTCCGTCAGTCTGGCGAGCGCGCTGCCGGTGACGGTGCGGTCGGCCGTGACGACCACCTTGTCGGTCCTGGGGTCGATCGCCCAGGCCGTGCCCGCGACGGACGACGCGGTGCCGGACACCGTCTTCGCCGCGGCGTGCAGGTCGCTCAGCGAGTTCGTGACGATCTTGGCGCGGCCGCCCGCCTGCCGCACGGTGTCGGCGGCGTCGCCGTTGAGGACGTTGACGACGAGCGCCTTGGTCTTCGTGTCGTAGTACGAGCCCGCCGTGTCCTGCGAGCCGAGGTCCTTGCCGAGGGACGACGAGAGCTTTCCGGCCGCCACCGGGGTGAGCGCCTTCACCGTGTAACCGGGCGTTCCCTCGCTGGCGTTCGCACTCTGAAACGTGACGCCCGCCATCACCAGGGCTATCGCGGCGCCTCCCGCGACCGCCGCGCGCTTGCCGGTTATGCGACGTCGCTGACCGTTCTTCATATATGAGCCTCCTGTGGGGGACCGCGCCGGGAGCATGTGGGGTGCCCCGGCACGGAGGATGTGGCCGCCCACTATGGCGAAACTCGCGAGTAGCACACAACCCCCCGCCGGCGGTCTCGTCTGTGAACCTGCCGTGTCACGGACCACACGGCGCGCGGCGCCGCGCAGGCCCTGGCCGACCTGCCGGGATTCCGGTTCGCGAACGCCCCGCCACCCGCGCGGGGTTCGGTCCTCACGCGTCCGCCATGGCGGAAATCGCGCTGTGCCCTCCGCGTCCGCGGGGGCCGGCGGGGCGCGCCGCGTCCGCTCGCGCGGGCGGCTCCCGATGCGGTCCATACCATTCCGGTTCCGCGGCCGAACGCTCCGGCCACGACCCCGCGAGGCCCCGCGACCCGCACGCCCGCGCCCGAGTACTTTTCCCGGCCCGGACGCCCGCCGCCGGCGCGCGCGGGCCTCCCGGCCGCCGCGCGGACCCTTCTCCCCCTCGCCCTCCGGCCGTTCACCGCCGCCGCGCCGCCGGCCCGGCGGGCGGGCCCCGCGGGCCCCTTCCCGATCGGTCAGCAGTCGCAGCAGTCGCACCCGTCACAGCAGTCGCAGTCGGAACAGCACTGGCAGCAGTCGCCGCACCCGGAGCAGTCGCAGGCGCGGCAGAGCCCCTCGCGCCTGCGGCCCGACCAGGGCCCTTCGAACTCCTCGGCGCAGCAGGCACGGCAGGTGCAGCACAGCCCCGTGAGCACCGCGCAGCCGGCGAGCAGCCCGCGCCCGCCGGGCGGGCGCGGCCCCTCGGGGTCCCCGGGGTCCCCGAGGTCCCCGGGCCCGCCGGGCCCGCCGGGCCCCGGCGGGGCGTACGGGGTCCGCGGGTCGTGCGGCGCCCCCGGCGCCTCCTGTCCCGCCACTCCCGCGCGGTGCGCGCAGCCCGCCGTGCCGAACGCGCGGTCCACAGCGGCCCCCGGCTCGTGCGCGAGCAGGGCGTGTACGAGGCGTCCTTCGGCGAACTCGGCGTCCCGCAGGGCGAGCCGGATGCCGTGCACCGCGTCGTCGGCGAGCCTGCGCGCCTCGGCGCGCGGGGTGCGGGTCGCGGTGAGCGGGTTCCAGGCGCCCGCCGCCGCGTCGGCCGCCCGGTCCTCCACGGCGTCGAGGAGGTGGGCGAGGCGCCCGAACAACCTGCCCGCCTCGGCGAGCGGCGCCCGGTTGCCCGGCCGCCCGGCGAGCACCGCGGTGTGCGCGAACGCGGCGGCCGTCGCCGTCTCGGTGGGCTCCGTCACCGCGAGCAGCGCGTGGACCCCGGTCCCCGCCGCCGCCTCGACCTCCGCCTGCCGGGCCGCCGCCCCGACGAGCACGTCCGTGTCGAAGCCGAGTGCGGCGCCGGTCCGCGCGCCCGCGGTGACCCAGCCGGCCGCGGCCCTGCGCGCCACCGCTGCGACCGGGCGGCGGCGCAGCACGCCGTCGCCGTCGTCGGCGTGGTCGCGTATCTTCGCCGACGCGAGGACGAGCGAGACGGCGGCGGCGAGCCGCGGGCCCTCGCCCAGCGCGACCGGGGCGGTGCGCATGCCGCGCAGGGGGCAGGGGCCCGCCGTGCGGCGCGCCTTCCGCGAGCGCGGCGCCTGCGCCTCCGTCAGGACGGAGACGATCAGGCCGTCGTAGTGGGTGGCCGCACGCGCCAGCTGGCCGTGGTCGGCGCGGAGCGCCAGACAGAGCCCGCACAGATGTGCCAGCCACTCGGCCCTGAGGTCGCCGGCGAGCCGGTGGGCGCAGGGTCTGATGATTCCGAACATGGCCGTCTCCCCCGTGAGTCCGTGCGCCGGCCCGGGTCCTGCGCGGGTCGGCGTGCGGATCGCATCGTATCGGCGGATCGCTCATGTGTACGCCTGATACATCACCCGTCCGGCCGGAAATTCATATTTCGTGCTCATACATCCGCCGCGTCGGGGAAGAACGCTGACGAACCGCCATATCCTGTGTGCCAGTAGCGTCACGAATCAACTGCACGGCGGCTATCCCCTTGGCGCGGAATCCGCATGATGGACGACCATAGAGGGGATGCGGAACCACAAGTGACCGCGGTGAAAGGAGGCGTCCATGGGATCGGTGCGCAAGGCGAGCGCCTGGCTGGGCCTCGTCGAGGACAATGACGAGCGGTACTACGACGACGAGTACTCCGAAGGTGTCGAGACCGGAAGCGGCGACGCCTGGAAGACCGACCTCCGCCTCCAGGCCCCCGTGGAGGCCGCCGAGGACCACGACCGCAGGATCGCCACCGTGTCCCCCGACAGCTTCCGGGACGCGCGGGCGATCGGCGAGCTGTTCCGCGACGGCGTCCCCGTCATCGTCAACCTGACGGCGATGGAGCCCGCGGACGCGAAGCGGGTGGTGGACTTCGCCGCGGGGCTGATCTTCGGCCTGCGCGGCTCGATCGACCGCGTCGCCAACCGCGTCTTCCTGCTGACCCCCGCCCACACCGAGATCGTCTCGGGCGACGGCGGCAGCCGCGCCCAGGACGGCTTCTTCAACCAGAGCTGAGCAGGGCCGCTCACCGGCACCGCGGCACACCCGGGCGCCGGAGCGCCGCGCGGGCCCGCACGCGGGGCGCGCGTCAGCGGAAGGCATCGAGACCGGTGAGCGCCTTGCCCAGCACCAACTGGTGCATTTCCACCGTCCCTTCGTAGGTGAGCACGGACTCCAGGTTCGTGGCGTGGCGCATCACCGGGTACTCCAGGGAGATCCCGTTGGCGCCGAGGATCGTCCGTGCGGTGCGGCAGATAGCGATCGCCTCCCGTACGTTGTTCAGCTTGCCGAAACTGACCTGCTCGGGCCTGAGGGTCCCCGCGTCCATCCGCCGCCCGAGGTGGTGCGCGAGCAGGATGCCCTTGTGCAGTTCGAGCGCCATGTCGGCGAGCTTGGCCTGGGTGAGCTGGAAGCCGCCGATGGGCCTGCCGAACTGCTCGCGCTCGCGCGCGTAGCCGAGGGCCGCCTCGAAGCAGGCACGCGCCGCGCCCATGGCGCCCCACACGATCCCGTACCGCGCCTGGTTCAGGCAGCTCAGCGGGGCGCCGAGACCCTGCGCCCCGGGCAGCGCCGCGTCGGCGGGCAGCCGTACGCCGTCGAGCACCAGCTCGCTGGTGACCGAGGCGCGCAGCGACCACTTGTGCCTGATCTCCGGCGCGGAGAAGCCCGGCGTGTCCGCCGGCACCAGGAAGCCCCGCACCCCCTCGTCGGTGGCGGCCCAGACGACCGCGACCCCGGCCACGCTGCCGTTGGTGATCCACATCTTGCGGCCCTCGATGACCCAGTCGCCCCCGTCGCGCCTGGCCCGGGTGCGCATCCCCGCGGGGTCGGAACCGTGGTCGGGCTCCGTGAGGCCGAAGCAGCCGAGGGTCTCGCCCGCCGCCATCGGCGGCAGCCAGCGCTGCTTCTGCTCCTCGGACCCGAAGCGGTGGATCGCGTACATCGCGAGCGAGCCCTGTACGGAGACAAGGGAGCGGATACCGGAGTCCGCGGCCTCGAACTCCAGGCACGCGAGGCCGTACTGCACGGCGCTCGCCCCCGCGCAGCCGTACCCCTCCAGGTGCATGCCGAGGGCGCCGAGGCCGCCGAGCTCGCGGGCCAGCTCCCGTACGCCGGGCAGTTCGCCGCGCTCGTACCAGTCGGCCACCTCCGGCAGGATCCGGTCGGCCGACCAGGCGCGCACGGTGTCGCGGACGGCCAGGTCCTCGGGTCCGAGCAGGTCGTCGATGCCGATCGGGTCGCCCGGGTCGAAGGGCGGGCGTTTCGCGGCGGACGACTGGGACATGGGCTTACCTCCGGCGGCACCTGGAAACCGGCCGTGCTGATCACGGCCCGGTGAGGCTACGGGTCCCGGCGGCCGGACGTCCACAGCGGGCCGCCGCCCGGCGGCCCCGGCGGACCCGTCAGCCCCACCCGTACCGCGGGCCCGCCGGCAGCCGAGCGGCCGGGAAATTCCGCGCGACACCCCGGTGAACGCATTTCGAGCGGCGCACGTATTGGACACCGCTCGGCAAGCCGAATAAATAAGAACAAGATCAACTGGATTTCGGGAACCGGGCCGGATAAACCGTGATCTGAGACATACTCCACATCACATCGTCATCACAAAGAGACCTGAGCGACCTGTACACACACTCACTCGCTGTAACGTCGATTAGGTGCGTACCGACATCTTTGCCCGCCTCGACCGGGAGCCGGAGCCGCCGAAGATAGAGCCGCCGCGGATGAGCTCCACCCGCACGGCCCTCTTCGGGGCGACGTTGGCGTTCTACGTCGTCGTCGTCGCGGCCGTGCTCACCAACTCCTGGCTGGTGGCACTGGACTGGAAGACGATGCTCTTCCGGCCCTACCAGCAGTGGCCCGGGCTGCACGCGTTCCTCGACTACTTCGTGGTCCTCGGGCAGCGCGGCCCCACCGCCGTGATGATCGCCGCCTGGCTGGGCTGGCGGTCCTGGCGGCAGCACACGCTCAGGCCGCTGCTCGTCCTCGGCACCTCCCTGCTCCTGCTGAACGCGACCGTCGGCGCGGTCAAGCTGGGGCTCGGCAGGCAGGGGCCGCACTACGCGACCCAGATCGGCTCGCCCGAACTCTTCTCCGGCGGCGACATATTTCCCTCGGGCCACACCGCGAACGCGGTCGTGACCTGGGGCATCCTCGCCTATCTCGCCACCACCCCGCGGACCCGCCGCTATCTCTCCCTCGGCTCGTCGGCCCTCTCCCTCGGCGTCGGCGCGACCACGGTCTACCTCGGTACGCACTGGGTCAGCGACGTGCTGCTCGGCTGGGCGGCCGGGCTGCTGATCCTGCTGGCCATGCCCTGGTTCGAGCCGATGATCGGCCGCGCGGAGCTGGCGATCTTCGGGGTGCGCGACCGCTGGCGCGCCTACCGCAGAGCTGCGCGGCGCGCCCCGGGCGGCGTGCGCCCGGGGCAGCCGCCGCTGCGCCCGGCCGCGGGGGACGACGACGAGCAGCCGCGCAAGCCGGTCGGCGCGGGCCGCGGGCCCGCCGCTCCCCCCGCGTGCCCCTCGGGCGGCGCGGGGACGGGGACGCTCGCGCAGTCGAGGGCGCACCACCCGGTGCGCTCGGACCACTCCCCGATCACCCCGTCGGGCAGCCGCAGACCCCCGCAGTCCCGGCAGGTCACGGGCGGCTGAGCAGCCCGGCGTACGCACACGGCGGCGCGCGGCGCGGAGAGATCCGCGGCGCGCGCCGCCTTTCGTAGTGCCTGCGGGGCCGCTCCCGGCCTCGTAGGGGCCCCGCGCTCCCGTGCCTGCCGGGTCCCTGCGGGGCGCCCGTACGTCAGCCGCGCCAGCAGCGGGTCACGGTGCCCTCGTCCACCTCGAAGTTCAGCCGGCCCTCGCGGAACTCCAGCGTCACGACGGAACCGGGCGGCAGCGCGCGCACGGTGGTCCAGCCCCGCTCGCGCGCCCTGCGCTCGGCGGCCCCCGCGTCGAGGCCCACATAGGTCTCGGGGGCGTCGTCCTGGCCCTGCGGCGATCCTGAAGTGTGTGCCATGGGTTCACCGTAGGTGTCCGCGCCCCGCGGAGGGAAGGCGGCGACCGGGCCGGGCCCCCCTTTCGGCCCACCGGAGTCACACTTCTGTCACAGAATCCCGATGCCTCGCCGACCGTAATCGCAGAGCCGCGCTTCTTCCTGCGCCGCACGCTCCCCGGAATGTCGTACGCCCGACGCCACGGTGAATTTCAGGGCTCCCTGCACTCGTGTCCATGACGGTTTTCGAGACCTCCAAAAAATAGTCGATAATGCCCGCCCAAAAGGGGACGTGCATTTTCGAACACCGTGCGGAGCAGCCGTGGAGAGGCGCGGGCGGGCGCCCTCGCGAGTGCCTCCGCACCCCGCGCGAGGCGGGGCGCCCCGCCTCGGCACGCGCCCGCGCGGCGGCCACGGCCCGCGCCCCCCGGCGGGCCCGGGGGCGGCTCCCTGGGAGATTCGATTTCGCGCGTACCGCGTGCGTGACCCCGGCGACGGCTCGCCCGTTGTCTTCGTATGAGCCGGGAACAGCCCGGCCCCACGTACCAGTTCGAGGAGCCACCCGTGCCGCGCATGCTCGACGTCAGTGAAGACGTACGTGCCGAGATCGGCGACGAAGAAGCCGACAGGCTGCTCGCAGGCGAGAACTCGCCGGGCAGTTACGACTGCACCTCCTGCCGCACGCCGGGCGACTCGGAGCAGGAGCGGACGAGCACGGTGCTGTTCGTCGGTGAGGAGACCGCGGTCCTCGCCTTCGCCCACGCCTCCTGCATCCCCTCCCAGGTGGTGCAGGTGGCGGAGGACCAGCTCCAGGGGGCGGTCAGGTCCATCACCGGTGCCGAGGGCGGCGCGCCCGCCGCGCCCGCCGCGCCCGCCGTCGGCGAGCAGGCGGTCCTCGGGGTCACCAGCGGCCTGGTGCTGATCGAGGGCGACCTGCACCCCGCCCTGGTCGTGGAGCCCACGGCGCCCATCGCGCGGCCCGGTACCACGGGCCCCGACCAGTTCCTCCAGCTCCTCGTGGAGCAGGGCTTCCAGCCGGTCGCCGACCTGTCGGCGGTGCCCGCCGCGCTGCCCGGCTGGTCGGTCCTGCTCGCCATGGGCCAGCTGCACGCGGTGCTCCAGCCGGGGCCGAACGGCGGCGGCCAGGTGGCGTGGTGGCAGGCGCACCAGCCGCTCCAGGTGACCGAGGGCTGGCGGGCTGAGGCCAACAAGTCGAACACGGTCCTGGTGTTCGCCGCGCCGGTCGGCTCCATCGGCCAGCAGCCGCGCGAGGACCTGCTGCGGGACGCGCTCGACAAGGCGGCGGCCGACGGCCGCCTCGTCGCGGCCGCGATGCCGCTGGCGGGCACGTGACGGCGCCGTACCCGGCGGGCCCGCGCGCCGCGGAGGCGGTCTCCGGCGGCCGCCGGGCCAAAACCCGGACAATAACGGACGACGGCCCGCATCCCACCGGTCCCGGGGTCGTTGGGCGGTATGTGCACCCATACGAATCGACCCGAGCCCATCTCCCCTCGATGCGTCCCGCGCAGGACCTGGTGGACGGATACAGCACCACGCCGATCTACGACGCGCTGTACTCCGAGTACCTGAGGTCGTTCAGAGCCCTGCCGGGCGACCGCAGCGGCGAGGAGGACCTCGGCTTCACGGCCTTCGGGATCGGTACGGTCCCCAGGCCCGGCCAGCTCGGCCGGTACGGGGAGCGCCCCGTGCACCAGGGGCAGTGGCAGCGCGACCCCCAGCAGCCCCAGCGGCCCGCGCGGCACGCCGCCGCGGCGCTGCCGCCGGGGCCGCGCCGCTCCTCCTGAGCCGCACGGGGACACTCGCCGGAAAGGGTGCGGGGGTGGGCGGTGGCCCGGCCACCGCCCACCCCCGCAGCCCGCGGGTCACTTCTTGCGGCCGCGCTTCTCCCGCACCCGCACCGAGATGTGGATCGGGGTCCCCTCGAAGCCGAACTCCTCGCGGAGCCTGCGCTCCACGAATCTGCGGTAGCCCGCCTCGATGAACCCGGAAGCGAACAGCACGAACCTGGGTGGCCTCGTGCCCGCCTGCGTGCCGAAGAGGATGCGCGGCTGCTTGCCGCCCCTGATCGGGTGCGGGTGGCCCGCGACGAGTTCGCCGAGGAAGGCGTTGAGCCTGCCGGTCGGCACCCGGGTCTCCCAGCCCGCGAGGGCCGTCTCGATCGCCGGGACCAGCTTCTCCATGTGGCGCCCGGTGCGCGCCGACACGTTGACCCGGGGCGCCCATCCGACCTGCGCGAGCTCCGTCTCGATCTCACGCTCCAGGTAGTAGCGGCGCTCCTCGTCCAGCGTGTCCCACTTGTTGTACGCGATGACGAGGGCGCGGCCCGCCTCCACGGCCATCGTGATGATGCGCTGGTCCTGGACGCTGATGGACTCGCTGGTGTCGATCAGGACGATCGCCACCTCGGCCTTCTCGACGGCGGCCGCGGTGCGCAGGGACGCGTAGTAGTCGGCGCCCTCCTGCATGTGGACCCGGCGGCGGATGCCCGCGGTGTCGACGAACTTCCATGTGGTCCCGCCGAGTTCGATGAGCTCGTCGACCGGGTCGCGGGTGGTGCCCGCGATGTCGCTGACGACCACGCGCTCCTGCCCTGCGAGCTTGTTCAGCAGGGACGACTTGCCGACGTTCGGGCGGCCGACGAGCGCGATGCGGCGCGGGCCGCCGACCGCCGAGCCGAAGGTGTCGCGGGGTGCGTCGGGCAGCGCGTCGAGCACGGCGTCGAGCATGTCGCCCGTGCCGCGCCCGTGCAGCGCGGAGACGGGGTGCGGCTCGCCGAGCCCGAGGGACCAGAGCATGGCCGCGTCGGCCTCGCCGCTCTGGCCGTCGACCTTGTTGGCGCAGAGCACGACGGGCTTGCCCGCCTTGCGCAGCAGCCGTACGACGGCGCCGTCCGTGTCGGTGGCGCCGACCGTGGCGTCCACCACGAAGATCGCCGCGTCGGCCGCGTCCATCGCGTACTCGGCCTGGGCCGCGACGGAGGCGTCGAGGCCCAGCACGTCCTGCTCCCAGCCGCCGGTGTCGACGACCTTGAAGCGGCGGCCCGCCCACTCGGCCTCGTACGTCACCCGGTCCCTGGTGACGCCGGGGCGGTCCTCGACGACCGCCTCGCGGCGGCCGATGATGCGGTTGACGAGCGTCGACTTGCCGACATTGGGGCGGCCCACGACGGCGACGACGGGCAGCGGGCCGTGGCCGGCCTCGTCGATGGCGCCCTCGACGTCCTCGGGGTCGAAGCCCTCCTGCGCGGCGATCTCCATGAACTCCGCGTACTCGGCGTCGCCGAGTTCACCGTGCTCGTCGCCCGAGCCGGCTGTGGTCTGGTCGTCCATGAGAAGTGCGTACCTCGTTCGTCCGTCGTGATCGGTGGCAGCGCGAGGGCGCGCCACCGGTGGTGCGGGCCGCACCCGTGTGCGGCCGGGCGGCCCCTGCGCCGTCCGCCGCGGGGCCTGCCTGCCGCGGTGTCAGCGGCCGGTGAGCTGCCGCGCGGCCTTCAGGTGGGCGGTCAGCTGCTGCTGGACGTGCACGGCCGCGTCGTCGAGTGCGGCGCGGGTGCGGCCGTCCGAGGAGACCTGGAAGGGGTCGCCGAAGACGACGTCGACGCGGCCGCGTATCGGGGGCAGCGCCCGTATCAGCCGGCCTGGCCGGTCCGAGCTTCCCAGCACCGCGACGGGCACCACCGGCGCACCGGAGCGGACCGCGAAGTACGTGAGTCCGGCGCGCAGCGCCCCGAAGTCGCCGCCCGCCCGGGTGCCCTCGGGGAATATCCCGAGCGCCTTGCCGTCGGCGAGCACGTCCAACGCGTCCATTATGGCGGCTCGGTCGACCGCCTTGCGGTCCACGCTCAGCTGGCCGATGGAGCGCAGGAAGGTGCCGAGCGGCCCGATGAACGCCTCCTTCTTGATCAGGAAGTGCACCGGCCGGGGCGCGAGGCCCATCACCAGGGGCCCGTCGACGTTGTGGGAGTGGTTGACGGCCAGTATCACGGGGCCCTGCGCCGGCACCCGCCAGGAGCCGAGGACCCGGGCGTTCCACAGGCCGTTGATCAGCCCGATGCCGAGCCCCCTGCCGAAGGCGGCACCGCGCTCCGACGCCGCGGCGCGGCGCCCGCGGGGGGTTGCGGACGGGCTCACCTGGCGGCCCGCTTCTCCTCGACCAGCGCGACGATGCGGTCGATGACCTGGGCCAGGGTGAGGTCGGTCGTGTCGATCTCGGTGGCGTCCTCCGCCTTGGCGAGCGGGGAGGTCTTACGGGTCGAGTCGGCCGCGTCCCGCTGGATCAGGGCCTCCTTGGTGGCGGCGACGGCCGCGCCCGAGGTGGCGCCGAGCTCGCCGCTGCGGCGGGCGGCGCGGGCCTCGGCCGAGGCGGTGAGGAAGATCTTGACGTCGGCGTCGGGCAGGACGGTCGTGCCGATGTCCCGGCCCTCGACGACGATGCCGTGGGGCGCGGAAGCGGCGATGGAGCGCTGGAGCCCCGTGATGACCTCGCGCACCTCGGGCACGGCGCTGACCGCGCTGACGTTCGCGGTGACCTCGGGCGTACGGATGGGACCCGAGGCGTCGGCGCCGTCGACGGTGATGGCGGGGGCCTCGGGGTCGGTGCCCGAGACGATGGCGGGCTTGCGCGCGAGGGCGGCGACGGCCGACGGGTCGGAGACGTCGACGCCGTTGCCCGTCATCCACCAGGTCATCGCGCGGTACTGCGCGCCGGTGTCGAGGAAGCTCATGCCGAGCCTGGCGGCGACGGCCCGCGAGGTGCTCGACTTGCCGGTGCCCGAGGGGCCGTCGATGGCGACGATCACCGCGGGACCGGTCGCGGGGGCGGCGGGTGCGGCTTGTGCGGCGGTTTCCACGGGGACGGACACCTTCCTGGCTGACGCGGTTACGGGGGGCGCGCTGCTGCGGGCCGGAACGCGCCCTGCGGGGCGCGGGCCCGAACACGTTCCCCGTAGAGGTTACCGACTGCCAGGATCGGCCCGCGCACGTGTACGGCCCGTGCGCCCCGGCGCGGGGCCGCGCGCGGGCCGGGGCGCCCGGGTCCCGCGCTACTGCCGGATCGACCAGCCGCGCTCGCGCAGGGCCGCGCTGAGGAGGGGCGCGGCCGACGGCTCGACCGTGAGCTCGGCGAGTCCTGCCTGCTGGCCGGTGGCGTGCTCGATGCGCACGTCCTCGATGTTGACCCCGGCCTCGCCCGCGTCGGCGAAGATGCGGGCCAGCTCGCCGGGGCGGTCGGTGACGAAGACGGCGACGACCTCGTAGGCGGCGGGGGCCGCGCCGTGCTTGCCCGGCACCCTGCTGCGGCCCGCGTTGCCGCGGCGCAGCAGGTCCTCGACGAGCCGCACGCCGCCCTGCCGCTTGTCCTCGTCGGAGGATTCGAGGGCGCGCAGCGCCTGCACGGTGTCCTGGAGGTCGCCCGCGATGCCGGAGAGCACGTCGGCGATGGGGCCGGGGTTGGCGGTGAGGATGTCGATCCACATGCCAGGGTCGGAGGCGGCGATCCTGGTGACGTCGCGGATGCCCTGCCCGCACAGGCGCACGGCGGACTCCTCGGCGTCCCGCAGCCGCGCCGCGACCATGGACGACATCAGCTGGGGGGTGTGGGAGACGAGGGCCACCGCGCGGTCGTGCGCGTCCGCGTCCATCACCACCGGCACTCCTCGGCACAGCGACACCAGTTCGAGGGCGAGGTTGAGCACCTCGGTGTCCGTGCCGCGGCCGGGGGTGAGGACCCAGGGCCGGCCCTCGAAGAGGTCGGCCGTCGCGGCGAGCGGCCCTGAGCGCTCCTTGCCTGACATGGGGTGGGTGCCGAGGTAGGAGTCGAGGTCGAGGCCGAGCGCTTCGAGCTCGCGGCGTGGCCCGCCCTTGACGCTCGCCACGTCGAGGTAGCCGCGGGCCAGCCCGCCGCGCACGGCGCGGGCCACGGTGGCCGCCACATGGGCGGGCGGCACGGCGATCACGGCGAGGTCGACGGGGCCCTCGGGGGGCGCCTCGGTGCCCGCGCCGAGCGCGGCGGCGGTGCGCGCCGTCCCGGGGTCGTGGTCGGAGAGGTGCACCGTGACACCGCGGGCGCTGAGCGCGAGCGCGATCGAGGTGCCGATCAGCCCGGTGCCGATGACCAGGGCGGTCCTCACTGGGCGATGTCCTTGCGCAGGGCCGCCGCGGCGCCCAGGTAGACGTGGGAGACCTCGGACTTGGGGCGGTCGGACTCGACGTGGGCGAGGATCCGCACGACGCGGGGCATGGCGCCTGCGATGTCGAGCTCCTGGGCGCAGATCAGCGGGACGTCGACGATGCCGAGGTCGCGTGCGGCCGCTGCGGGGAAGTCGCTGTGGAGGTCGGGGGTGGCGGTGAACCAGATGCTGATGAGTTCGTCGGCGGTGAGGGCGTTGCGCTCCAGGATCGCGGTGAGCAGCTGCTTCACCTGCTCGCCCATGTGCTTCGCCTCGTCCTGCTCCAGCTGGACCGCTCCACGAACCGCTCGTACCGCCACAACGTGCTCCTTGGTGATCGTCTCGTCGGTCCAGCGTAGTGTCCTGGATCCGCCGCGGGTCCTCGCGCCCGCCCTGCGAGACGGCGGGCGGCGCGGCGCCTGGTGGGGCCGCGGCCGCTCAGGCGTCCCAGCGGCGGCCGAGCTCCAGCAGCCGGGCGCGGTACTCGACGCGCCCGCTCCAGTCGGCCGGCCAGGCGGCGGGGCCCAGGTGCGCGCCGGCGAAGGCGCCCGTGAGGCAGGCGATCGAGTCGGAGTCGCCGCGGGTGCAGGCGGCCCTGCGCAGGGCGGTGAGGGGGTCGCGGGGAAAGAGCAGGAAGCAGTGCAGCGCGGTGGCCAGGGCCTCCTCGGCGATCCAGCCGTCGCCGGTGGCGAGGCAGGGGTCGGTCTCGGGGGACGGGTGGGCCAGGGCGGCCCTGAGGCGGTCGAGCGCCGCGAGGCACTCGTCGAAGCCGCGTGCGGTGTACGCGTCGGGCGTGGGATCGCCGGCCAGGGACCAGAGGTCGCCGAGCCAGGCGTGGTGGTAGCGGGTGCGCCGGTCGAGGGCGTACGAGCGGAGCCTGCCGACGAGTCCTGCGGGGTCGGCGCCCCCGGCGAGCAGGTGGACGGCGTGGGCGGTGAGGTCGGAGGCGGCGAGCGCGGTGGGGTGGCCGTGGGTGAGGGCGGCCTGCGCCTGCGCCGCGCCCGCCCGCTGCTCTGCCGTGGTGCCGGGTACGAGGGCGACGGGCGCGACCCGCATGTTGGCGCCGCATCCCTTGGAGCCGGTGCGGGAGGCGCGCTGCCACGGCTCGCGCGGCCGGTCGAGGGCGTCGAGCGCGGCGCACGCGGCGAGGCAGGTGCCGCCGGGTGCGCGGTTGTTGTCGGGGTCGTGGTACCAGCGCACGAAGGCGTCGCCCGCTTCGAGGGCGAACCGGTCGGGTTCGAGCGGCCCGTGGTCGAGGGTGGCGCGCAGCGCGTCGCCGAGCGCGAGCGCCATCTGGGTGTCGTCGGTGACGAGCGCGGGGGCGGGCAGTTCCATCTCGCGCCACGGCCCGGTCTCGGCGAGTACGGCGGGCACGTCGAGGAACTCGGTGGGCGAGCCGAGCGCGTCGCCGAGCGCGAGGCCGGTCAGCACGGCGGTGGCGGCCCCGCGGGTGCGGGTCGCTGTCGGGGTCATGGCGTGGTCCTTCCTTCGGGCCGCAGCAGCGGTGGGTGGAGTACGGCGGCGTCGCCTGCGCGGTAGAGCACGGCGGGCTTGCCGCGGCCGCCGGTCCTGCGCCTGCCGTCGTGCGCCGGGGTGACGAGGCCGGGCGTGGCGAGGACCTTGCGGCGGAAGTTGGGCCGGTCGAGGGTGGTGCCCCAGACGGTCTCGTACACCTGCTGGAGTTCGCCGAGGGTGAACTCGGGCGGGCAGAAGGCGGTGGCGAGGCCGGTGTACTCGAGCTTGGCGCCGACGCGGTCGTGGGCGTCGGCGAGGACGCGGTCGTGGTCGAAGGCGAGTGCGCGGGCCTCGGCGAGCGCGGTCCAGCGGGCGTGTGCCGCGTCGCCGCCGCCGCGCGGCTCGGGCAGCGGTCCCGGTACGAGTGCGGCGTACGCGACGGACACGACGCGCATCCGGGGGTCGCGGTCCGGGTCGCTGTAGGTGCGCAGCTGTTCGAGGTGGAGCGGGGCCGACGGGTCGTCGGACGCGAGTCCCGTCTCCTCGGCCAGCTCGCGCCGCGCCGCGGCCTCGGCCGACTCGCGGGGGCGCAGGAAGCCGCCGGGGAGGGCCCAGCGGCCGCGGTAGGGCTGCTCGCCGCGCTGGACGAGCAGCACGTGCAGGCGGGCCTCGCGCACCGTGAACACGGCGAGGTCCACCGTGACGGCGAACGGTTCGAAGGCGGCGGGGTCGTAGCCCTGCGGCGCGGTGTGCGCCGGGTCCGCGGTGCGTGCGGGTGGTGTCTCGGTCACCGTGCTCTCCGGTCTCCTGCTCCGTCCCGGGCTCGCGGGTGCGGGCCCGCCGCGGTCGCGCGCTCGCCGCGGCCAGGACGGAGTCCCTTGCTCAGTCCCCTGCTCGCCGACGGTGTGCACGGTCGCCGGCTGGTCCGGTCCACCCCCGTGGGCCCGGACCGGCCGACGGCCGACCTCTTAATGGTCATCCTGACTATAAAGAGCGCTGCGGGGGCCTGGCAAGGGGCGGGTGGCGGCTTCGGGAACGCGCGAGGGCCCGCGGCCGTGGCGGCCGCGGGCCCTCGGACGGCGCGCCCCGCGGTGCGGGGCGGCCCTTCGCCTACAGGTCGACCTCCTGCATCAGCATCCCGACCTCGGTGTTGGTGAGGCGGCGCAGCCACCCCGACTTCTGGTCGCCGAGCGGGATCGGCCCGAAGGCCGTGCGCACCAGCCGGTCGACGGGGAAGCCCGCCTCGGAGAGCATGCGGCGCACGATGTGCTTGCGGCCCTCGTGCAGGGTGACCTCGACGAGGTAGTTCTTGCCGTTGTTCTCCACGACCCTGAAGTGGTCGGCGCGCGCGTAGCCGTCCTCCAGCTGGATGCCGTCCTTGAGCCGCTTTCCGAGGTCGCGCGGCAGGGGCCCCTGGATCGCGGCGAGGTAGGTCTTCTTCACGCCGTAGCGGGGGTGGGTCAGCCGGTGGGCCAGCTCGCCGTGGTTGGTGAGCAGGATGATGCCCTCGGTCTCGGTGTCGAGCCGACCGACGTGGAAGAGGCGCGTCTCGCGATTGGTGACGTAGTCGCCGAGGCACTGGCGGCCGTCCGGGTCCTCCATCGTGGAGACCACGCCCGCCGGCTTGTTCAGCGCGAAGAACAGGTACGACTGGGTCGCCACGGTCAGCCCGTCGACCTTGATCTCGTCGTGCGCGGGGTCGACCCGCATGCCCTGTTCGAGCACGATCTCGCCGTTGACCTCGACGCGCGCCTGCTCGATCAGCTCCTCGCACGCCCGCCGCGAGCCCATGCCGGCGCGCGCCAGCACCTTCTGGAGGCGCTCGCCCTCCTGCTCGGCGCCTGGGAAGGTCTTCGGCGTCTTCTTCTCGGGCCGCTGCGCGTACCGGTCGCGGTTGCGCTGCTCGATCTGCGCGTCCAGCTCGCGCGGGCGCGCCGGGGCGCTGCGGGGGCCGCCGCGCCTGCCGGAGCCCTGCGCGGGGCGCGGGCCGCCCTTGGCGCCGCCGCGCGCCGCGTCGCCGCGGCCCTTGCGGGGGCCGCCGCCCCCGCCCTCGGGCGCGCCCTGGCCGCCGCCCACGTCGTAGCGGCGCTCCTCGGGGCGGGGCCGGCGGGGGCGCTGCCCCTGCTTGTCGTCGCGCTGGTTGCCCGCTCCCCGGTAGTTCTTGTCGTTCCTGCCGCTGCCGCTGCTTCGCATCAAATGTCCGTCGTCGTCTCGTCGCCTGCGTGGGTGTCCGGTGCGTCCGGATCGAACGACGGAACCCCTTCCAGCGACTCGGCCTCGACCGCGTCCGCCTCGGGGAGGAAGGGCGCGAGCTCGGGCAGTTCGTCGAGGCCGCGCAGGCCCATGCGCTCCAGGAAGTAATTCGTCGTCCTGTACAGGATCGCACCTGTCTCGGGTTCCGTGCCCGCCTCCTCCACGAGACCGCGCTGGAGGAGGGTGCGCATGACGCCGTCGCAGTTGACTCCGCGCACCGCGGAGACCCTGGAGCGGCTGACCGGCTGGCGGTACGCGACGACGGCGAGCGTCTCCAGCGCCGCCTGCGTGAGCCGGGCGTGCTGGCCGTCCAGCACGAAGCCCTCGACGGCGGCCGCGTACTCGGCACGCGAGTAGAAGCGCCAGCCGCCGGCGACGAGGCGCAGCTCGAAGCCGCGGCCCGCCGCGGTGTACTCGTCGGCGAGGGCGTGCAGCGCGTCGGCGACGGCGCGCCTCGGCCTGCCGAGGACCTTGGCGAGGTGCTCCTCGGTCGCGGGCTCGTCCACCACCATGAGGACGGCCTCGAGTGCGGGTCCGATGGGCAGTTCCTGCACTGCCTGGGGGTCGTTCACGCGGTCGCCTCCTCCTGCTCGCCGGTTCCCGCGACGAGATCGAACTCACCGACGCGGATGTCGTCGGCCCCGTCCCCGCCGGTCCAGTGGACGACGAGGGCGCCGAGCGCCTCCTCCTGGTCGAGGCCGACGGCCCTGGCCCGGTACAGTTCGAGGAGGGCGAGGAAGCGCGCGACGACGGTCAGGGTGTCGTCGGTGTCGGCCGTCAGCTCCCCGAAGGTCGCGTGCCCGCGCTCGCGCAACAGGCCCACCACGACCTGCGCCTGCTCCTGCACGGACACGAGCGGCGCGTGGATGTGGTCGACGTAGACCTGCGGCTCCGGCTTCGGCTGCATGGCCTTGACCGCGAGCCGCGCGAACCCCTCGGGCCCGATCCTGATGACGACGTCGGGCAGCAGCGCGGCGAGGCCGGGGTCGAGCGCGACGGTACGGGGGTAGCGCCGCGCCTCGGCGTCGAGGCGGTCCGCGAAGACCGCGGCGACCTCCTTGTACGCGCGGTACTGGAGCAGCCGGGCGAAAAGCAGGTCGCGCGCTTCGAGCAGGGCGAGGTCTGCCTCGTCCTCCACCTCCGCGGCGGGCAGCAGCCTGGCGGCCTTCAGGTCGAGGAGCGTCGCGGCGACGACGAGGAACTCGGTGGTCTGGTCGAGGTCCCAGTCGGGCCCCATGGCGCGGATGTGCGCCATGAACTCGTCGGTGACCTTGGAGAGCGCGACCTCGGTCACATCGAGCTTGTGCTTGGAGATGAGCTGGAGCAGCAGGTCGAAGGGCCCCTCGAAGTTGACGAGCCGCACGGTGAACCGCCCGTCCTCGGCACCCGCCTGCGCAGGCTCGGCGCCGTCGGGCACCGCGGCGGCGGACGGGGCGGCGTCGGGGGCGCCCGGGGCCGCCTGCGGGGGCGTGGGCGCCTCGGAGAGGGCCGCGGCGGGCGCGGGGGCTCGTGGCGGCTCGGGGGCGGGTTCCGGCGCGGCTGCCTCGGCGGGGTCGGCCGCCGCTCCGGCGGGCCGGGCGGGGTCGGAGGCCCCTCGGGGCGCCTGCGGGGGCGCGGGGGTCGCCTCTGAGGAGTTCGCGGCGTCCCGTGGCGGTGGGGCGGTGTCCGCCTGCGGGGGCGCGGGGGCCTCGGGCTCGGGCGGGGCCGTCGCGGGGTGGGGGGCGGCCGTGCCCGGGCCCTGGCCGAGGCGGCGGCGTGGCGGGTTCGTGGGCGGCATCGGGGTCCTGGTCAGGGGCGCCGCGCGGGACGCCGACCGGGCGTGCCGGTCAGCGGCCGCGCAGGCGCCGTACGAGAATGCTCGCGTCGCCGCGCGATTCGAGGTCCGCGAGGACCACGGCGACCGCTTCCCGGACGATACGCCCGCGGTCCACCGCGAGGCCGTGCTCGCCGCGCAGGACGAGCCGCGCGTGTTCCAGGTCCATCAGCTCTTCGGCGGAGACGTAGACCGTGATCTTCTCGTCGTGGCGCTCGCGCCCACTCGGCCTGCGGTTGGCGCCGCGGCCGCCCTTGCGGCGCTGCTGCTGCGGCGCGGGTGCCGTACCCGCCTGCTGGGGTACGCCAGAACCGCCGCCGCCCGCCTCGGGGCCGCGCCGCTGCTTCGCGGCGGCGGCGGCCGCCTGGGCCTCCGCTTCGGCCGTGCGGGACCGCGCGGCGGCCGGGCCGCTCTGGGAGTCGGGTTCCGCGGCGGCCGCGTGCTCCTCGGGCGCGGGGCGCGCCGCGGGCGCCGGGGCCTCGGCGCCCGCCTCGGCCTCCCCCGCCGGTGCGGGGACCCGGGCCTCGCCGTTCGCGCCGCGGCGCCGGTCCGCGGGCGAGGACGCCTGGAGGGCCGTGCCACCGGTCGTGCGGAAGAGTTCGTCGGCGCCGGGCAGACTCACTCGGCGTGACACCGGGCGAGCACCTCCCTGGCGAGCTGTCGGTACGCGGCGGCGCCCACGGAGTTGGAGGCGTAGGTCGTGATCGGCTCGCCGGCGACCGTGGTCTCGGGGAAGCGGACCGTACGGCCGATCACCGTGTGGTACACGTGCTCGTCGAAGGCCTCGACGACGCGCGCGAGCACCTCGCGGCTGTGCACCGTGCGGGAGTCGTACATCGTGGCGAGGATGCCGTCGAGCTCCAGGTCGGGGTTGAGCCGCTCCTGGACCTTCTCGATGGTCTCGGTGAGCAGGGCCACCCCGCGCAGCGCGAAGAACTCGCACTCCAGCGGCACGATGACCTTGTGCGCCGCGGTGAGGGCGTTCACCGTGAGCAGGCCGAGCGAGGGCTGGCAGTCGATCACGATGTAGTCGTAGTCCTGCATCAGCGGCTTGAGGGCGCGCTGGAGCGTCGACTCGCGTGCGACCTCGCTGACGAGCTGGACCTCGGCCGCGGACAGGTCGATGTTGCTCGGCAGCAGGTCCATGTTGGGGACCGCCGTCTTGAGCAGCACCTCGTCGGCCGCCATCCCCCGCTCCATGAGCAGGTTGTAGACCGTGAGGTCGAGCTCCATCGGGTTGACGCCGAGGCCGACGGAGAGGGCGCCCTGCGGGTCGAAGTCGACGAGCAGGACGCGCCGCCCGTACTCCGCGAGCGCGGCGCCCAGGTTGATGGTCGACGTGGTCTTGCCGACGCCGCCCTTCTGGTTGCACATCGCGATGATCTTCGCGGGGCCGTGGTCGGTCAGCGGTCCGGGGATCGGGAAGTACGGCAGGGGCCGTCCCGTGGGGCCGATGCGCTCGCGGCGCTGGCGGGCCGCGTCGGGGGCCAGCGTGGCCGCGTACTCGGGATCGGGCTCGTACTCGGCGTCGGGGTCGTAGAAGTGCCCCTCGGGCACTTCCTCGTAGTCGGCGAATGGGGTGGGCTCGCGGCTTCCCTCGTTGCCGGCCGTGGCGTTCACGTGTTGGCCGTCCATCGTCTGGTGGGCTGTCGTCAAGTGCTGGGTGGTGGCGGAGGTGCGGACAGCGACGGAGCCGACAGCCTCGAAGCCGGACGGAGCGCTCGCGCCCTCCGCAGGCATTCCTGGTTGACCACCCCCGGGAGTAAATGTCGACTCATTCACAAGTCGTCTTACCTCCTCGGGTGCAACCAGGAAACTTATCGATAGGTCAGCGTGGCACCATGCCGACGGTTGGCGACTCTATGGCGTGTCACCGGTCCGCAGCAACACAATCCGCCGGACCCGGCCCGATGTGTCGGCAACGGAACACCCCCATGTCAAGGGCGCAGACCCCTCTCACCAAGGCACAGCGCTCGGTCACGACCGACGAACAAACCGGAACAATCGTTACTTTCAGCGCGTGTTGGAGCCGGGCGGGTCGTGGCCGGTCGTGGCCGGAAGACGACCGGTTACGCACCGGGGCCGGACCTTGTCGTGCAAGGTCCGGCCCGGGGTGCGGCGTTGACGGCGCCGATTGACGACTCAGCCGAGCAGCGCGCCCAGTTCGACGTGGTCGAGGTCGTGGGCCTCGGCCACCTCACGGTAAACCACCTGGCCCTCATGGGTGTTGAGGCCCCGGGCGAGCGCGGCGTCGCGGCGCAGCGCCTCCCGCCAGCCGCGGTCGGCGAGCTCCACGACGTACGGGAGCGTGGCGTTGGTCAGCGCGTAGGTGGAGGTGTTGGGGACGGCGCCCGGCATGTTGGCCACGCAGTAGAAGACCGAGTCGTGCACGCGGAAGGTCGGCTCGGCGTGGGTGGTCGGCCGCGAGTCCTCGAAGCAGCCGCCCTGGTCGATCGCGATGTCGACAAGAACACTTCCCGGCCGCATCTTCGCGACCAGCTCGTGGGTGACCAGCTTCGGCGCGCGGGCGCCCGGGATGAGCACCGCGCCGACGACGAGGTCGGCGCCGGTGACGGCGCGCTCCAGCTCGTAGGCGTTGGACACGATCGTGCGCACCTTCGTACCGAAGATCCGGTCGGCCTCGCGCAGCTTCTCGATGTCCTTGTCGAGCAGGGTCACGTGGAAGCCCATGCCGACCGCGATCTGGGTGGCGTTCCAGCCGGAGACGCCGCCGCCGATGACGACGGCGCTGCCCTGCCCCGTACCGGGCACCCCGCCGGGCAGGACGCCGCGGCCGCCCGCCGACCGCATCAGGTGGTACGCGCCGACCTGGGGTGCGAGCCGGCCCGCGACCTCGGACATGGGCGCGAGCAGCGGCAGCGCGCGGTTCGCCGTCTCGACGGTCTCGTAGGCGATGGCGGTGGTGCCCGAGGCGAGCAGCGCGTCGGTGCAGGCGCGGGAGGCCGCGAGGTGCAGGTAGGTGAAGAGGGTCTGGCCCTTGCGGAGCCTGTGGTACTCCTCCGCGACCGGCTCCTTCACCTTGAGCAGCAGGTCGGCCGCGCCCCACACCGCGTCGGCCGTGGGCAGCACGGCCGCGCCCGCGGCCGCGTACTCGGCGTCGGCGATGGACGACCCGGCGCCCGCGTCCCGCTCGACGACCACCTCGTGGCCGTGGCGCACCAGCTCGTGCACGCCTGCGGGGGTGATCGCCACCCGGAACTCGTTGTTCTTGACCTCGCGGGGGATGCCGACCTTCACGTCGATCACGGTCCTTGGCTCAGAGGGGTGCCTGATGAACTCATACCCGGGCGATCGGCGCACCGGTACACGAAGGCACCTGGACGGCGACAAGTCGACGCATCGGGCAACACCGCGAACGACCGCGGCAGAGCCAGTCTAATGAAGGATTTCTCGCTGTCTAGCCTTGCAATAAAGGAATCTCTCCACGATGAGCTACGGAATTCGTAGGTCAGGCCGCGTCAGGCCCGTGCTTCGTCCGGGCCGAGGAGCCGCTTCGCTCGGGTACGGTGCAGCGCCGCGGCCGCCGGGTCGCCGACGCGCTCCAGGGTGTCGGCGAGCCGGAGGTGCAGCGCGGCGCTCAGCCGCTCGTCCTCGGCGAGCGACGCCCACTCCAGGGCCTCCTCGCAGGTGCGCACCGAGTCGTGCGGGCGCCCCGCGGCCTCAAGTACACGCGCCACCTCGCTCAGCGCCCGCGCCACGCCGGGGGTGTCGCCGACGCGCCGGTGACAGGCGACGGCCGCACGCCACTCGCGCAGCGCCTCGTCGAGGTCGCCCGCGTACGCGTGGACGGCGCCGAGGCGCCCGTAGAGGCGTGCCTCGTCGGCCCGCTCGCCCCTGCTGAGGCGCTGGGCGAGCGCCCTGCCGTACCAGTCGGCGGCCCGCTGCCAGTCCTCCAGGTCCTGGTACGCGCCGCCGACGGATTCCATCGCGCGGCCGGTCGCGTAGTGGTCGTCGGCGGCGCGGCCGGCGTCGAGCGCGGCGCGGTAGCGGGCGAGGGCCGCGCTGGTGCGGCCGGTGCGGGCGTCGAGGTCGCCGATGTTCAGCAGGGCGGCGGCCCGCTCGCGGTGCAGCCCGCGCCGCTCCGCCACGCCGAGGACGAGCTGGTGGAGCCCGTAGAGGTCGGGCGCGGCCGCCTCGGTGCCCTCGTGGGCGGCGAGCGCGCGCACCAGGGCGGCGACCAGGCGTCTGGCCAGCGTGTCGAGCTCGCCGTCCGCGACGGCGAGACGGGCGGCGGCGAGCAGCACCTGCCGGTTCGCCCGCAGCCAGGCGGCGGCGTCCTGCGGGTCGGGGAAGCGCAGCGCGCGGGGCAGCCCGGCGAGCTGCTTGCGGGCCGGCGAGCCCTCGGGCTCGGTGACCGCGCGGCAGGAGCGCAGCAGCCGTACGGTCCGCTCCAGCATGCGCGCCCGCGCGAGCCTGAGCTCGCCCGGCCTGTCCTGCTCCTCGGTCCGCGCGCGCAGCAGCGGCACGAGGCAGCCCGGCAGGGCGTAGCGGCCCTCGGGTCCGCGGCCCGCGGGCAGCAGGGCCGGCCCCGCGGTGCCGGCCGGCGGCGCGGGTCTGAGCAGGCCGAGGGCGGCGAGGTCGCGCAGGGTGGCCTCGGCCGCGGGGACCGAGCACCCCGCGAGCGCCGATGCGGTGTGCGCGTCGGCGAGCCCGGCGGGGGCCAGGGTGAGCAGCCGCAGCGTGTGGGCGGCGGACGGCGAGAGGGAGGCGTACGCGAGGCGGAAGACCCGGGCGAGCGGCCGGTCGCCCACCGGGACGCCGGGTTCGGACGGCAGCTCGCGCAGCCGCCGCGCCAGGTCGGCGACGGAGGCGGTGGGCCTGGCGGCGAGCCAGCCGCCCGCGAGCACCAGGGCGGCGGGCTGGCCGCCGCACTCCTCGACGAGGGACTCGGCGGCCTGCGGGTCGACGGTGATGCGTACGGCGCCGGTGCGGCGGCCGAGCAGCTCGACGGCGGCTGCGGTGTCGAGGCCGCCGACGGTGCAGGGCCGGACGTCGGGGATGCCGGTGAGGGGGCCGCGCGACACGGCGACGACCAGGCAGTCGGCGGAGTCGGGCAGCAGCGGGTCGACCTGCTCGGCGTCGACGGCGTCGTCGAGCAGGAGCAGCGCCTTGCGGGCGGCGAGCGCCTCGCGGACCCGCTGGGTGAGGGAGTCCTCGTCCTCGCCCGGCGGGGCCTCGACGCCGAGCGCGGCGAGGACCTCGCGGGCGGAGCGCTCCCCGGGCACGGGCTCGCCGCCCGGTTCGCTGAGCGCGGCCCGTACGACACCGCCGGGGCAGCCGTCGCGCAGCCGCCTGGTGATCTCCTCGGCGAGCGCGGTGCGCCCCGAGCCCGGCCGCCCCGCGACCAGCAGCACCCGGGCCCGTGGCTGCTTGCGGCCTGCGAGGGTGTTGAGTCCCGCGCGCTCCAGGTCGGCGCGGAGCTCGGTCAGCTCGCGGTGGCGGCCGAGGAAGGGGGTCCCCGCCACCCGGTCGAGGCCGCTCACGTCCACCGCCTGATCCGTCACGGGATCACGCTCCGTCCACCTGACCACAACCCGGACCCACGGGGCCCCGCGGGCGCCCCGAGCCTAGTTGAACGCGCGGTGCGGGAACGCCCGGACGTGCCCGACGATCACCAGATCGGATCAACGGACAGTACGACCGCAAACCCGCCCCCGCACGGGCCCCTGCCGCGTAGGGGCCGCTCGACACCGGGGCGCTCACCGCCGGGCCGCTCGACGCCCGGGGCGTCCGGCGCGGCCCGCGGTGGGACCCGCGGCCGGGACCGCGATCGGACCCGCGGCCGGGACCGCGATCGGACCCGCGGCCGGGTCCGCCGCGGGGTCGCACGTCGGCTGCCGCGGGGGCCGTGGCTCAGTCGCGGCCGGGGCCGGGGGTCAGCTGGTGAAGGGGCGGGCCGGCCACGGCGCGTCCGCGGGGCGCAGGGCGTCGAGGCCGTCGCCGGCGAGCGCGGCCGTCAGCGCGAGCACGCCCACGGCGAGGCAGGTGTTGTGGAGTTCGCCGGCGAGCACCCCGCGCGCAAGGTCCGCAAGCGGGACCCGGTCGAGCTCCATGTCGGCCTCCTCCTCGGAGACCTCGAAACGCTCGCCCTCCGCCTCGCCGAGGTCGCGGGCGAGGAACACCCGCACCGCCTCGTCGGAGCCGCCCGGCGAGGTGTAGACGTCCGCGAGGACCCGCCAGTCCCCCGCCTTGACGTGCGCCTCCTCGTAGAGCTCGCGCTGCGCGGCGTGGAGCGGGTTCTCGCCCTCGACGTCGAGCAGGCCCGCCGGGATCTCCCAGAGCTTCTGCCGCACGGGGTGGCGGTACTGGCGCAGCACGACGACCCGCCCGTCGTCGTCGAGCGCGAGGATCGCGACGGAGCCGGGGTGCACCTGGTAGTCCCGCTTGACGACCGCGCCGTCCGGCATGACCACCTCGTCCGTGCGGACGCCGGTCTTGTTGCCGCGGAACGGCATCGCGGTCCCGGTGACCCGCCACTCCTCGTGGGCGTCCTCGACGGTCATGAAACGGCCCTCCACGTGCTCGCGAAACGGACAACCGGGGCGCCGGATCTGTCCGATCCGTACGCCCCGGTACCACCGTATCGCCAGCCGGCGGGCCCCAGCCCGGCGCCGGGCCCCGGCTACGCGTCGGTGCCGAGCCTGCGCGCGACGGCGGCCTTCACCAGCCCGGCGAAGAGGGGGTGCGGGCGGGTCGGGCGGGAGCGCAGCTCCGGGTGCGCCTGGGTGGAGACCAGGTACGGGTGGACGCTGCGCGGGTACTCGACGTACTCGACGAGCTTGTTGTCGGGCGAGGTGCCGGAGAAGACAAGGCCCGCCTTCTTCTCCAGCTCGGCGCGGTAGGCGTTGTTGACCTCGTAGCGGTGCCTGTGGCGCTCCTCGACGTACGGCTCGTCGCCGTAGGCCTCGCGCACCAGGGAGCCCTCGGCGAGCTTCGCCGGGTAGAGGCCGAGGCGCATCGTGCCACCCAGGTCGCCCGCGCCCTCCACGTACGCCAGCTGCTCCTCCATCGTGGAGATCACCGGGTGCGCGGTGCCCGCGTCGAACTCGGTGGAGTTGGCGTCCGGGATCTCCGCGAGGCTGCGCGCCGCCTCGATGACGATGCACTGGAGCCCGAGGCAGATGCCGAGCAGCGGGATGCGGTTCTCCCTGGCGTACCGGATCGCGCCGATCTTGCCGGTGACCCCGCGGTCGCCGAAGCCGCCGGGGATCAGCACGCCGTCCACGTCGGCGAGCTGCCGCGCGGCGTCCGCCGGGGTCTTGCAGTCGTCCGAGGTGACCCACTTCACGTTGACCCGGGCCCGGTTGGCGAAGCCGCCCGCGCGCAGCGCCTCCGTGACCGAGAGGTAGGCGTCCGGCAGGTCGATGTACTTGCCGACGAGCGCGACGGTGACCTCGTGGTCGGGGTTGTGCACCCGGTCGAGCAGGTCGTCCCAGACCGTCCAGTCCACATCGCGGAACGGCAGGTCGAGCTTGCGCACGACATAGGCGTCGAGCCCCTCGGCGTGCAGCACCTTCGGGATGTCGTAGATCGACTTGGCGTCGATCGCGGCTACCACGGCCGCCTCGTCGACGTCGCACATCAGCGAGATCTTGCGCTTGATGGAGAGCGGGACCTCGCGGTCGGCGCGCAGCACGATCGCGTCGGGCTGGATGCCGATGCTGCGCAGCGCCGCCACCGAGTGCTGGGTCGGCTTGGTCTTCAGCTCGCCCGAGGGGCCGATGTACGGCAGCAGGGAGATGTGCACGACGAAGACGTTGTCGCGGCCGACCTCGTGCCGCACCTGACGGACCGTTTCGAGGAACGGCTGGGACTCGATGTCGCCGACGGTGCCGCCGACCTCCGTGATGACCACGTCGACGTCGTCGGTGGCCATGCGCCGGATGCGGTGCTTGATCTCGTTGGTGATGTGCGGGATGACCTGCACGGTGTCGCCCAGGTAGTCGCCGCGGCGCTCCTTGGTGATGACCGTGGAGTAGACCTGCCCTGTGGTCACGTTGGCGCTGCCGTCGAGGTCGACGTCGAGGAAGCGCTCGTAGTGGCCGACGTCCAGGTCGGTCTCTGCGCCGTCGCCCGTGACGAAGACCTCGCCGTGCTGGAACGGGTTCATCGTGCCGGGGTCGACGTTGAGGTACGGGTCGAGCTTCTGCATGGTGACCCGCAGGCCGCGCGCCTTGAGCAGCGCTCCGAGGCTGGAGGCGGTCAGGCCCTTGCCGAGGGAGGAGGCAACACCCCCCGTGACGAAGATGTGCTTGGTCGTCGAGGATGTCGAGGATCGGTTCGGCATGGCCAAGAGGGGCTCCCGTGGTCGCGGTCTGGGGTGGCGTCGCTGCGGCTTCGGGGCGCCCTGTCTGCGGATTTCACGCCTGAGGGAGACCACCGGTCCACGGGCTACCAGACTAACAGCGCCCGGGACCGACTGCTTCCGGCCACACGTCACCCCGGACACCGGCCGCCTCACCCGTGACTCACTCGTTCGTCGGACCTAGGGTGCCGTGAGCGGTCACAGAAGGGCGGGGTCGCGTCGTATCCTGCTCGGACATTCGCTGCCGAGTCAGGCCGGCAAACGGCACCACCCCCGCCCGTATTCCCGGAAAAAGAGCTCGTCAACGACCCCTTGACCGCAGTAAGAGCCCCTCAGGGGCGACGTGGCCGTTGGACTGGAGATGCACGTGGCAGGGCGCATCGAGGATTACGCACTCATCGGAGACATGCAGACCGCAGCACTGGTCTGCCGGGACGGCACAGTCGACTGGCTGTGCCTGCCCCGCTTCGACTCCCATGCCGTGTTCGCCGCCCTTCTCGGCACGGAGGAGCACGGCTTCTGGCGGCTGGGGCCCGCTTGTCCTGCGGGTTCCGAGCCGCCGCGGGCGGACCGCCGCCGCTATGCCGGCGATTCGCTGATCCTGGAGTCCGAGTGGGACACCCCGCACGGAACGGTCAGAGTGACCGATTTCATGCCCCCGCGCGACGGCGCGCCGCAGGTGATCCGCATCGTGGAAGGCGTCAGCGGCCGGGTGCCGATGCGCTCCACCCTGCGGATGCGGTTCAGTTACGGACGGGTGACCCCGTGGGTGCACAAGGTCGGGGAGCGCACGGTCGCCGTCGCGGGCCCCGACTCGGTGTGGCTCGACACCGAGGCGGAGACGTACGGCAGGGACCTGACGACCTACTCCGACTTCACCGTCTCCCCCGGTGAGCGGATCGCCTTCACGATCAGCTGGCAGCCCTCGCACCGCGACCAGCCCGCGCTGCCCGACCCCGAGGGCTCGCTCGTCGCGACTGGCGAGTTCTGGCAGGAGTGGGTCGGCCAGTGCACCTACCACGGCCCCTACCGCGAGGCCGTGGTCCGCTCGCTGATCACGCTCAAGGCGCTGACGTACGCGCCGACCGGCGGCATCGTCGCGGCGCCGACGACGTCCCTGCCCGAGGAGATCGGCGGGGTGCGCAACTGGGACTACCGCTACACCTGGCTGCGGGACGCGGCGATCACCCTGTCGTCGCTGCTGCGCACCGGCTACCGCGAGGAGGCCCGCGCGTGGCGCGAGTGGCTGCTGCGGGCCGTGGCGGGCGACCCGGAGAACCTCCAGATCATGTACGGCATCGCCGGTGAGCGGGAGTTGGGCGAGGCGGAGCTCGACTGGCTTCCCGGGTACGAGAATTCGTCGCCCGTCCGGGTGGGGAACAACGCGGCACACCAGCTCCAGCTCGACGTGTACGGCGAGGTGACCGAGGCGCTGCACCTGGCGCACATGACGGGCCTCGCCCGCAACGACTACGCCTCCGTGCTCCAACTGCGGCTGATCCGCTACCTGGAGACCCACTGGCACCAGCCGGACGAGGGCATCTGGGAGGTGCGCGGGCCGCGCCGCCACTTCGTGCACTCGAAGGTGATGGCGTGGGTCGCCGTCGACCGGACGATCAAGCTGCTCGAAGCCGGTGAGACGGAGGGCCCGCTGGAGGAGTGGCGGGAGCTGCGCGACGACATCCATCGCGACGTGTGCGAGAGGGGCTACGACGCGGAGCGCAACACCTTCACGCAGTCGTACGGCTCGCAGGAGCTGGACGCGTCACTGCTGCTGATCCCGCAGGTCGGCTTCCTGCCGCCGGACGACAAGCGCGTCATCGGGACGATCGAGGCGATCCAGCGCGAGCTGTCCACCCCCGACGGGTTCGTGATGCGCTACCCGACGTCGGGCGAGGAAGCGGGCCTCGACGGGCTCGCGGGCGACGAGGGCGCGTTCCTCGCCTGCTCGTTCTGGCTCGCCGACGACCTGGCGATGATCGGCCGGGTCGACGAGGCCCGCAGGCTGTTCGAGAAGCTGCTGAGCCTCCGCAACGACCTGGGGCTGCTCGCCGAGGAGTGGGACGCGCACTCCCAGCGCCAAGTGGGCAACTTCCCGCAGGCGTTCAGCCATGTCCCGCTGATCGACACGGCGCTGCGGCTGACCGCGTCGGGCGCGTACTCGGGCTGAGGCGGGCCGGGGGTCCGCGTGGGGCGGCCGCGGCGCACGGGGTGCGCCGCGGCCGCCCCGCGTCAGGTGTCGGCGCGTTCGACCGCGTCCTCCAGGACGATGCGGCCGATCAGCTCGTACCGCCGCGGCCTGCGGGCGCGCAGCCACAGGCCGAGGGCGAGCCCGCCGAGGAAGACCGCGCCGACGATCCACGGGATCAGGTGGAAGAACAGCGATCCGGCCGCGGTGCCTGCCGCCGTGTCGAGGTTGAGCACGAGCAGGACCACCACCGCGATCATCCCGAGGCCGCCGAGCAGCGGCGCGGTGAAGGTGCGGAACCAGTGCCGGTCCTCGGGGTGGTGGCCGCGGAAGTAGCCGATGACCGCGAAGGAGCACAGGGTCTGCACGATGAGGATCGCCATCGTGCCGAGGATCGCGAGCAGCGTGTAGAGGTGGGTGTACGGGTCCTGCCCGCTCGCCCAGAACGCGGCGACGAGGCCCACCGCGATCACCGACTGCGTGAAGGAGGCGACGTACGGCGACCCGTGGCGCGGATGGGTGCGGCCGAGCGCCCGGTGGATGAGGCCCTCGCGGCCGATGGCGTACAGATAGCGCGACGCGCACTGGTGGAAGGCCATGCCGCAGGCGAACGAGCCGGTGATGAGCAGCCATTGGAAGGTCCGCACGGCCCACGCGCCGAGGTAGGCGCGCGCCGGGTCGAAGAACAGGTTCAGCGGGCTCGTGCCCGCGGACACCTTCACCGCGCCGTCGAGGCCGTTGCCGGCGATCGTCATCCACGACACGTAGATGTAGAACAGGCCCACGCCGACGACGGAGATCAGGGTGGCGCGCGGGATGACGCGCTTCGGCTCGCGCGACTCCTCCCCGTACATCGCCGTCGACTCGAAGCCGACCCACGACCAGAACGCGAAGAAGAGGCCGAGCCCCGCGGAGGTGCCGGTGAAGGCGTTGCGCGGGTCGACGGGCCGCAGCGGGATGCCGTCGGGCCCGCCGCCGCGCACGAGGACGGCGGTGGCGACGGCGAACAGCACCGCGATCTCCAGGACGAGCATGACCCCGAGCGCCTTCGCCGTCAGGTTGATGTCGAAGTACGACAGGACGCCGGTGACGGCGAGCATCACCGCCGCGTACGCCGCCCAGGGCACGTCGACGCCGAGCTGGTCGCGCACGGTGGTCTGTGCGAAGTACGAGAACACGCCGACGATGGACGCCTCGAAGACGATGTACGCGAGGACGGCGAGCAGCCCCGACGCCATGCCGACGGTGCGGCCGAGGCCGTGCGAGATGTAGCCGTAGAAGGCGCCCGCCGCCGTGATGCGCTTCGCCATCGCGACGTAGCCGACCGAGAAGACGGTGAGCACGACCGTCGCGAAGAGGTAGCCGGCGGGCGCGCCGTCTCCGTTGCCGAAGCCCACGGCGATGGGCAGGTTGCCGGTCATCGCGGTGATCGGCGCGGCGGTCGCCACGGCCATGAAGACCACGCCCGCGAGGCCCACGGAGTCGGCCTTGAGCCGGTGCACCTCGGGCGGTGCGGCCGCGTCCCGCGCGGTGCCTTGCTGTGTGCTGCCTGCTGCCATGGGGTGACCGCCTTCCTTGTCCGTGCCCGGACCCGTGTTCCCTGCCCCCGGCCCCCGCGGATCGCGGCCCACGGGTGGTGGGCGATCTTCGCGGGGGCGCCGCGCGCCCGCAACCGACAGGTGGTCGCGGAATCCGGCGCCGCGCGCGACGGGCTGCCGGGTGTACGGGGCCGTGGCCACCGGCCGTGACGCGCCCGAGACGTCCGGGCAACACGGGCCGCGGGTAGGGTCCCCGGCATGGAGGCTCGGGGCGGCATCACCGTACGGCAGGCGCTCGGCCTGCCCGCGCTGCGGGGCGGGCTGCCCGAGGTCGTGGCGGGTGCCGACCGCCTCGGCGGCACGGTGCGCTGGGTGCACGCGGGCGAGGTGCCGAACATCGCGTCGCTCCTCAAGGGCGGCGAGCTGCTGCTGACGACGGGCCTCGGTCTCGGCCACCGGGCGGCGGAGCAGCGGGCGTTCGTGGGGCGCCTCGCCGAACGGGGCATCGCCGCGCTGGTGGTGGAGCTCGGTCCGCGCTTCGAGCGGCTGCCGCTGCCGCTGGTCGAGGCGGCGCGCGCGGCCGGGCTTCCGCTGGTGCAGCTGCACCGCGAGGTCGCCTTCGTCTCGGTCACGGAGGAGATCCACACCGAGATCGTCAACGGCCACTACGCGCTGCTGCGGCAGGCCGAGGAGGTGCACACGCGGTGCACGCACGCCCTGCTCGCGGGCGGCGGCGTGCCCCACGTGCTGCGCGTCCTCGCGGACTTCGTCCGCGGCCCGGTCTTCCTCGAAACCCCCGAGGGGCAGTTGCTGTACGCGGCGGGGCCCGGCGGATCCCCCGGGAACGGCTCAGACAACGCCTCGGAGAACACGGACGCGCTCGCCGTGTGGGAGGGGCTGCGGGGCGGCAGGGCCGCGCGGGAGGCCGGGCCGCCGCAGGGGTCGGTGCTGGTGGACGTGGCGGGCGGCGGGCAGGGCACGGGGGCGGTACGGGCCAGACTGGTGCTGCCCGCCGTGTCGGCGCCGCTCGGCCAGGCGCACCGGCTGGCGGCCGAGCGGGCCGCGGGCACGCTGGCCGTGGTGCTGATGCAGGCGCGGCAGGAGGAGGAGCTGGCGGCGCGCGGCCGGGGCGACTTCCTGACGGACCTCGCGGAGGGCCGGGTCGCGCCCGAGGCCGCGCCGGGCCGCGCGAAGGCGCTCGGCTTCAAGCCGGGCGGCGGCCCGCTGCTGCCCGTGGTGATGCGGCTCGCGCCGCAGCTCGCCCCCTCGGGCGACTGGGCGGTGCTCGCGCGTGCCGTGCTCGGGGAGCTCGCGTCGGTGGGCGTGCCGGTACTGCTGGGGGTGCGGCCCGTGGAGGGCCGGGTGCCGCTGCTGGTCGGGCTGCGGGCGGAGCAGGAGCGCACGGCGGTCGCCGACCGGGTGGCGACCGCCCTGCGGGCGGGTGTCGAGCGGGCAGGGCTCGAACGGGCAGGCGCGCAGCGGCCGGTGGTCGTGGTCGGCACGGCAGGCGGCTGGGCCGCGGCGAGCGCGGGGCTGCGGCACGCCGCGGAGACGGCCGCCGCGGCGCAGGGCCTCGGCGAGCCGCCGTGGTACGACGCCCGCGGCCTCGACATCGAGCTGCTGCTGTGGCGGCTGCGCGAACACCGGGACCTGGCGGCCTTCGTGGAGCGCGCGCTCGGCCCGCTGCTGGCCCACGACCGCGCGGCGCGGCCCCCGCTCCTGCCGACCCTCGAAAGCTATCTCGCGCACGCGGGCCGCAAGGCGGAGACGGCGAGGGAGCTGCACCTGAACCGGCAGACCCTCTACAACAGGCTCGCCAAAATCGGCGAGTTGCTCGGCCGCGACCTGGAAGAACCGGGGACCGTGCTGACGCTCAGCCTGGCGCTGCGCGCGCGCCGCCACACGCCCTGAGCGCGGTACGGGCGCGGCCCGGGCGCGCCGTCACAGGCCGGGCCGCGGGCCCCTGCCGCCGTGCGGGTGCGCCAACTCGTCGTAGACGCTGAGCACCTGGCCGACCGTCTCGTCCTCGGTGGGCCAGGTCGCGGCCTGCGCCCGCCCCGCCTCGGCGAGTTCGGCACGCCGCCGCGGGTCCCCGAGCAGCCGCAGCAGTGCCGCGCAGAGCGCGTCGGGGTCCCCGTACGGTACGAGCTCCGCGGCGCGGCCCACCAGTTCCGGCACGCCGCCCACGGCGGTGGCGACGAGCGGCACCCCGATGCGCAGCGCCTCCTGCGCGAGGACGGACCGCGACTCCCAGCGGCTCGGCAGCACGGCGACGTCGGCGGCGGCGAGGAGTTCCGCGACGTCGTCGCGGCGGCCGAGGAAGCACACCGGCAGGTCCTCGTCCTCGACGCGGCGCTGCAGCGCCGGGCGCTCCCTGCCCTCGCCCGCGACGACGAGCAGCGGCAGCGGGTCGGCGCCCGCGGTCCGCCAGCGCGCCACCGCGTCGAGCAGGAGGCCGTGGCCCCGCTCGGGCACCAGGCTGCCGACTGCCATCACCAGCGGCCGCTCCACCGCGCCGAGTTCGGCGCGCGCCTTGCTCTCGGCGCCGAGCGCGCGCGGCGGCCCGGCCGCGGGCACGGCGAGGGGCGCGAGCCGCACGTCGCCCGCGCCCCGCGCGCGTGCCGTGTCGACCAGGTCGGAGGAGGTCGCGAAGATGACGGACGCGGCGCGCAGCGCCCGCCGCTCCAGCAGCCGGTTGACCGTGCCGCGGGCGCCCTCCTCGGCCGAGCGGGTGTGCCAGGTGACGACGAGCGGCACGGCCCTGCCGCCGAGCGCGAGCGCGGTGCGGGCCGCCGCGTGCAGCCCGTGGGCGTGCACGAGGTCGGCGCCGGTGCAGGCGGCGCGCAGCGCGGCCACCGCCACGGGGTCGCTCCTGCGCGGCACGGGGAGGTGCCGGGCGCCGCAGCCGCGGAAGTCGTAGGCGCGCTCGACCGCGTCGGGCGCGCACACCGTCACCCGCACCCCGTGCGCGACGAGCCCCGCGGCGAGGGACCTGACGTGCGCGCTGCTGCCCGCGCTGCCGCCGCCGAGCACCTGGACCGTACGCAGCGGTGTCACCTGGAGGGGCTCCCGGGTTCGAGGTGGGTTGCTCACGTCGCCCCCAAGGATGCCAGTTCGCCCGGACGCCACTCGGCCGACGGCGTCACCCGTGGGGGTGATGGACGGCCCGCCCACCGTACGCGCCCCGGCACACGCGCCCGCGCGCCGTGCGGACCGTACCCCGCCCGCCCCGCACGCGCCGTACGCCCCGGGCCTGTGCGGGAGTGTCAGGCGTCCGCCTGCGCCGACGCAAGGAGTTCCTCGGCGTGGGCACGCGCAGAGGACGAGTCCGACTGGCCCGCGAGCATCCGGGACAGCTCCCGCACCCGGTCCTCGCCTTCGAGCACGGTCACGCCCGAGCTGGTCACGGAGCCGTCGTGGGTCTTCTCCACGAGCAGCTGCCGGTCGGCGAACGCGGCGACCTGCGGCAGGTGCGTGACCACCACGACCTGCGCCGATTTGGCGAGTTTCGCGAGCCGCCTGCCGACCTCGACCGCGGCCTTGCCGCCGACGCCCGCGTCGACCTCGTCGAACAGGTACGTCGGCACCGGGTCGGAGCCCGCGAACACGACCTCCACCGCGAGCATCACCCGGGACAGCTCGCCGCCGGAGGCGCCCCGCGCGATGGGCCGCGGCTGCGCGCCGGGGTGCGGGGCGAGCAGCAGCTCGACCTCGTCGGCGCCGTGCGGCCCGTACGCCACCGTGCGGCCGCCGACCTCGACGCCCTCCTCCGCCGCCACCTGGCTGATCGCGAAGGACACCCGCGCGTGCGGCATGGCGAGCGAGGCGAGCTCCTCGGTGACGGCGGCGGCGAACCGCTCGGCCGCCTCCGTGCGCGCGTCGCTGAGCGCCTGGGCGAGCCCGGCCAGCTCGCCGCGCAACGCGTCTCGCTCCGCGGTCAGTTCGCCGATGCGGACGTCGTCGCCTTCCAGCTCGGTCAGCCGCGCTGCGCTCTCCTCGGCCCAGGCGAGCACGGCCGCGGTGTCCTCGCCGTACTTGCGGGTGAGCGCGGTGAGCGCGGCGCGGCGCTCCTCGACGGCCGCGAGGCGCAGCGGGTCGGCGTCCAGGTCGTCCGCGTAGCCGGCGAGTTCGCCCGCCACATCGGTCAGGAGGATGGAGATCTCGCCCATACGCTCGGCGAGCCCGCCGAGCACCGGGTCGTGGGAGCGGACCGCGTCGAGCGCGCGCCCGGCGGCCGCGACGAGCGTCGTGGCGTCGACGGCCTCCGGGTCCTCCGGCACGCCCGCGAGCGCCGCGTGCGCGACGGAGGCGGCGGAGGCGAGGGCCTCCGCGTTGCCGAGGCGCTCGGCCTCGGCGGCGAGCTCGGCGTCCTCGCCCGCCACGGGCTCCACCGCGGCGATCTCGCCGAGCCCGAACCGCAGCAGGTCGGCCTCCTGCGCCCGCTCGCGGGCCCTGGTGGTCAGCTCGTCGAGCTCTGCGGAGACGTCCCGCAGCCGCCGGTACGCGGCGAGGTACTTCTCGTGCGGCACGGACACCGCCTCGCCCGCGTACCTGTCGAGCGCGCCGCGCTGCCTGGCCGGGCGCAGCAGGCCCTGCTGGTCGGTCTGGCCGTGCACGGCGACGAGATCGTCGGCGAGTTCGCCGAGCACCCCGACCGGCACGGATCTGCCGCCGAGGTGGGCGCGGGAGCGCCCCTCGGCCGAGACGGTCCTGCTGATCAGCAGCGCGCCCTCGTCGAGCTCGGCGCCCGCCTCCTGCGCGCGGGCGGCGGCCGGGGCGCCGGGCGCGAGCCGCAGCCTGCCCTCGACGACGGCCGCCTTGGCCCCGATCCTCACGAGCCCGGGATCGGCGCGCCCGCCGAGCAGCAGCGCGAGGCTGGTGACGACCATGGTCTTGCCCGCGCCGGTCTCACCGGTCACCGCCGTGAAGCCGGGCGACAGCTCGACCACGGCGTCGTCGATGACACCGAGCGACCGTATCCGCATTTCCTCCAACACGGTCATGACCATACGAGGTGCACGCCCGCGCACGCCACGTCGAGGGGTGCCGCGTCAGCGCGGCGCGCCCCGCCACCCGGAGACCGGCAGTGCGAATTTCGCGACGAGGCGGTCCGTGAACGAGGCGTGGTGCAGCCGCGCGAGCCGTACGGGCACGGCGCCGCGCCGCACCTCGACCCGGGCGCCCGCGGGCAGTTCGACGGTCCTGCGGCCGTCGCACCACAGCACGCCGTGCGGCCCCTCCGCCTGCACCTCCACCGCGAGGACCGTGGTGGGCGAGGTGACGAGCGGCTTGGCGAACAGCGCGTGCGCGCTGATCGGCACCATCAGCAGCGCCTCCACGTCGGGCCACACCACGGGCCCGCCGGCGGAGAACGCGTAGGCGGTGGAGCCCGTGGGGGTGGCGCAGACGATGCCGTCGCAGCCGAAGCCGGTGACCGGCCGGCCGTCGATCTCCAGCACGACCTCCAGCATCCGCTCGGGCGAGACCTTCTGGACGGCGGCCTCGTTGAGGGCCCAGTCGGTGTGCACTATGTCGCCGTCCGCGTGCACGACCACGTCGATGGTCATGCGCTCCTCGACGTCGTACGAGCGGCTGACGACCCGGTCGACGACGCGGGCGAGGTCGTCGCGCTCCGCCTCGGCGAGGAAGCCGACCCGGCCGAGGTTGACGCCGAGCATCGGCACGCCGGAGGCGCGGGCGAAGGCGGCGCCGCGCAGCAGGGTCCCGTCGCCGCCGAGCACGATCAGCAGTTCGCACCCGTCGAGGACCTCGGGCGTGGCGTCCTCGACGGTCCGCACGGCCTCCGGCAGGCCCGGCAGGTCGGCCGCCTCCGCCTCCAGCACGCGCACGCCGATGCCGCCTGCGACCAGCGCCTTGACGACGAGTTCCGCGCTGCGCACGGCGGCCGCCCTGCCGGTGTGCGCGAGCAGGAACACCGTGCGGCCCGGCTCCGTCGCCGCGGCCTTCGTCCCTGACGTCACTTGGGTCCCTCCGAAACCGCTCGGTCCACCGCTGCCGGGTCGAGCGCAGGCGCGCCCGCCCGCAGCCACAGGAAGTACTCGACATTGCCCGAGGGGCCCGGCAGGGGGCTCGCCGTGACGCCCCTGACGCCGAGTCCCCGCTCCGCGGCGCGCCGCGCCACACCGGTCACGGCCTCGGCGCGCAGCTCGGGGCTGCGCACGACGCCGCCGCTGCCGAGCCGCTCCTTGCCGACCTCGAACTGCGGCTTGACCATCAGCACCAGGTCGGCGCCGGGCGCCGAGCAGGCCACGAGGGCGGGCAGCACCAGGCCGAGCGGGATGAAGGAGAGGTCGCCGACGACCAGGTCGACGGGGGTGCCGCCGAGCGCGTCGAGCGTCAGTTCGCGGACGTTGGTGCGGTCCTTGACGGTGACCCGCTCGTCGTTCCTGAGCGCCCACACCAGCTGCCCGTAGCCGACGTCGACCGCGACCACGTGGGCGGCGCCCGCGCGCAGCAGCACGTCGGTGAAGCCGCCGGTGGACGCCCCCGCGTCGAGCGCCCGCCGGCCCTCGACGGCCAGCCCGAGCGGCCGGAACGCGTCGAGCGCGCCGGCCAGCTTGTGGCCGCCGCGCGAGGCGTAGCCGGGGTCGGAGGCGTCCGCGGTGACGACGACCGCGGCGCTCGTCTCGACCTGGGTGGCGGCCTTCGTCGCGGTCATGCCGCCCACGGTGACGCGGCCGGCGGCGATCAGCCGGGACGCGTGCTCCCGCGAGCGCGCCAGTTCGCGGCGCACCAGCTCGGCGTCGAGGCGTCGGCGTGCCAGTCCTGCCACGTGGGTCTCAGCTCCTGTGCTCGTGCGGGGGTGGTACGGGGCGGGCGTCCAGCGCGCTGAGCGCCTCACGCAGTCCCTGGTGAACATCCTCGTACACCGCGATATGCCCGTCGGTGGGCAGGTGGTCGGCGTCGGCGAGGCGGGCGAGGCTCGCGTCGACCCGCGCGTCGCCCGTCGGGGTGCGCTCGACGCCGAGCGGCGCGGGGGCCGCAGGCTCCGCGGGCCGCGGCCCCGCGGCGTCCGCGCCGCGCCCCTCGGCGCCTGGCTCCCCCTCGGCGGGCCCCGGCGCGGCCGTGTCCTGCCCGGCCGCGGCCGGGGCGGCCGGGGCGCCGGGGTGCCCGCCGCCGGCCTGCGGCCCCGGGCGCTCCGCCTCTTCGCGGTCGGGGGTCGTGTCGCTCATGGCGGAACGCTACCGCGCCGGCCTCCGGTACGGTCGTCCCCCATGGCCACCCCCCAGCAGTGCAGGGACGCGCTCGACCGGCTCGCGCAGAACCTCGCGGGCGCGGACGGCGCGGTGCGCGCCGCGGCCCGGCTCGACCGCTCGCTCAGCTGCCACATCACGGACCTCGGCCTCACGTTCACCGGCCGGCTGCGCGGCGGCACGGTCGAGGTCGACGACGCCGTACGGCAGGGGCCGCCCGCCGAGCGTGCGCAGATCAGGCTCACGACGACGGGCGACGACCTGGTGGCGCTGGTGGAAGGGCGGCTCGACTTCGTCAGGGCGTGGGGCTCGGGCCGGGTGAGGTTCGAGGCGGGCGTGCGGGACCTGCTGCGGCTGCGGTCACTGCTGTAGCGACGCCTCCGCGCGCTCCTGGCCCGCCCCCGCGGCGCGGGCCCGCCGCCCGGCGGGCACGACGAGGGGCGTGCCGGTCTCCGGGTCCTGGATGACCTGGCAGCGCAGTCCGAACACCTTCTCCACGAGCGGCGCCGTGACGACGTCGGCGGGTGCGCCCTCCGCCACGACGCGCCCCTCGCGCATCGCGATCAGGTGGGTGGCGTAGCGGGCGGCGTGGTTGAGGTCGTGGAGGACTGCGACGAGCGTGCGGCCCTGGGTCTCGTGGAGCTCGGCGCACAGGTCGAGCACGTCGATCTGGTGTTGGATGTCGAGGAAGGTGGTGGGCTCGTCGAGCAGCAGCAGCGGCGTCTGCTGGGCGAGCGCCATGGCGATCCACACGCGCTGGCGCTGGCCGCCCGACAGCTCGTCCACGTACCGCTCGGCGAGTTCGGCGATCCGGGTCGCCGCCATCGACTCGTGCACGATCCGCTCGTCGTCGGGCGACCACTGCCGCAGCAGGCCCTGGTGGGGGTAGCGGCCGCGCGCGACCAGGTCGGCGACGGTGATGCCGTCGGGCGCCGTCGAGGACTGGGGAAGCAGCCCGAGCGTCCTCGCGACCTTCTTGGCGGGCATGGTGTGGATGGCGGCCCCGTCGAGCAGGACCCGGCCCTGGGCGGGCTTGAGCATCCGGGACAGGGCGCGCAGCAGGGTCGACTTGCCGCAGGCGTTGGGGCCGACGACGACCGTGAAGGAGTGGTCGGGTATCTCCAGGGACAGGTCTCGGGAGATCACCCTGCGGTCGTAGCCGAGGGTCAGGGACTCCGCGGTGAGGCGCTGCATCGTCGTACTCCTGGAGGGCTCGGGGTGTGCGGTCGGTGGGTGCGGTGTGCCGGACGGCGCGCGCGGTGTCATATCCGGCCCGCCTTGCGCTCGGTCACCAGCAGCCAGAGCAGGTAGACGCCGCCGACCACGGCCGTGACCACGCCCGCGGGCAGCTGCCTGTCACCGAAGGCGTGCGTGGCGAGCAGGTCGGCCACGCACAGCAGCAGCGCCCCCATCGCCGCGGAGGCGGCCAGGTTGGGCCCGGGGGCGCGGGTGAGCCTGCGGGCGAGCTGCGGGGCGCTGAGGGAGACGAAGGTGATGGGCCCGGCAGCGGCGGTCGCCGCGCCGACGAGCAGGACCGCGCACGCCATCAGCAGGATGCGGGTGCGCTGGACGGGCACGCCGAGCGCGTACGCCGCGTCGTCGCCCATCTCCATCATCCGCAGCCGCCGCCCGCCTGAGAGGGTCAGCGGCATCAGGACGGCGCAGAGGGCGAGCAGCGGCCACACCTGGCTCCAGGCGGCGCCGTCGATGGTTCCTGTCATCCACAGCACGGCGCGCGTCGCGTCGACGAGGTCGGCCTTGGTGATCAGGTACTGGGTGACGGCGGTGAGCATCGCGGCCGCACCGATGCCGACGAGCACGAGCCGGTAGCCGTGCACGCCGCGCTTCCAGGCGAGCAGGTAGATCGCGGCGCCGGTCACGAGCCCGCCGACGATGGCGCCGAGCGCGGTCTGCGCCGCGCCGCCGTGCAGCAGGATGATGGCGCCGAGCGCGCCGACCGAGGCGCCCTGGCCGAAGCCGATGACGTCGGGGCTGCCGAGCGGGTTGCGGGTGACGGACTGGAAGACCGCGCCGCCGAGGCCGAGGCAGGCGCCGACGAGCAGCCCGACGAGGGCGCGCGGCAGCCTGAGGTCCCGCACGATGAACTCCTGCGCGGGGCTGCCGCCGCCGAACAGGGTGGTGAGCACCGTGCCGGGTGACATCGGGTAGTCGCCGCTGCCGATGACGACGACGCCGGCGAGCAGCGCGGCGGCGAGCAGCAGCAGGAGCACCAGGGCCGTCCTGCTCTCGATCCGTACGGACAGCAGCCCGCCGGGGGTGCGTACTGCCCTGACCGCGCGGCCGCGGCGTGGCGGGCGGCCGCCCGGCAGGGTGTCAGGGGCGGCCGAGGGGGAGGGAACGCGGGCGGTCACAGCTTCGCCATCCTCTTGCGCCGTACGAGATGGATGAAGACGGGCCCGCCGATCAGCGCGGTCACGATGCCCACCTGGATCTCGGAGGGCCGCGCCACGACCCGGCCCACCACGTCGGAACCGATCAGCAGCACGGGCGCGAGGACCGCCGCGTACGGCAGGATCCACCGCATGTCGGGCCCGGTGATGCCCCGCACCAGGTGCGGCACCATCAGGCCGACGAAGACGATGGGCCCGCAGGCCGCGGTCGCGGCGCCGCACAGCAGGGTCACCGACGCCATCGCGAGGACGCGGGTGCGGGTGAGGTGCGCGCCGAGCGCGCGTGCCGTGTCGTCGCCCATCTCCATGGCGTTCAGCGGCCGCGCGATGAGCAGTGAGAGCAGCATCCCGGCCGCGATGAACGGCCACATCTTCCGGATGGTCGACATGTCGGCGGACGCGAGCGAGCCGACCGTCCAGAACCTGAGCTGGTCGAGCGCCGCGGTGTTGAGCAGCTGCACCGCGTTGACGTACCCGTACAGCGCCGCGCTCGCCGCGGTGCCCGCGAGCGCCAGCCGCACGGGCGTGGCGCTGCGGCTGCCGCCCAGCACGTACACGGCGGCCGAGACCACGGCAGCGCCGAGGAACGCGAACCACACGTATCCGGTGAAGGAGCTGACGCCGAGGAAGCTGATGGCCGACACGACGGACGCCGAGGCGCCCGCGTTGACCCCGAGCAGGCCGGGCTCGGCGAGCGGGTTGCGGGTGAGCGCCTGCATCACCGCGCCCGCGAGCCCGAGCGCGGCGCCCGCGAGCAGCCCGATCACCGTGCGCGGCACCCGCACCTGGCTGACGATGACGTCGTTGCGGGTGCCCGTGGACGAGAACAGCCCGTGCCACACGTCACCGATCGGCATGGACTTGGCGCCGACGGCGACGCTCAGCACGCACACGGCGGCGAGCAGCGCGAGGGCCACGACGAGCCCCACGCCCCGCACGGTCCTGCGGCCGCGGGGCACCGGCGCGGCGACCGCCTGCGCGCCGCTCTGTTCTGGAGGGCTTTCGACCAACACGAAGGTTAGGCTAGCCTACCCTCCTCGCGGGATCGATGGTGAGTACATCACGATCCGTCCCCGTGCCGTGCCGGAACGCGGCACCGGCCCTCCTCGCGGGACCCCCTCACTCCACCAGCCGGGCCAGCGCCTTGTCCGCGTCCAGGTCGCAGCGGCCGTCGCCCGCCCGGGTCCAGGCCGCGGCGCACAGCGCGCGCAGCCCGTCCACGCGGTCACGGTCCGCGCCGCCTCGCGCATCCGCGGCGCGCTCCCCCGCGGCGTCGAGGCGGAGCGCGCCGCCGTCGGCGGACGCCGTCCACCGGCCGCAGCTGAACGCCCCGCCGCCCGCTTCCGCCACCTCCGGCTGCTCTGCCAGCAGTCCGCGCAGGTCCGCGTCGACATACGTCGGCCGGTGCCGGGGCCCTGCGGCGAGCAGCTGCCGCGCGTCGGTCACCCCGGTCAGCACGAGCAGCGAGTCGACGCCCCCGTTGAACGCGCCCTCGATGTCGGTGTCGAGCCGGTCCCCCACCACCAGCGGGCGGCGCGCGCCGCTGCGCAGGATCGTCTCCCGGTGCATCGGCGGCAGCGGCTTGCCCGCGACCCGCGGCTCCGCGCCCGTCGCGATCCGCACGACCTCGACGGCCGCGCCGTTGCCCGGCACGATGCCCCGCGGGCTCGGGATGGTCAGGTCCGTGTTGGAGGCGAACCACGGGACGCCCGCGTTGACGGCGGCGCACGCCTCCCAGAACCGCCGCCACGCCATGTCGGGCCCGCCGTAGCCCTGCGCGACGGCGGCGGGCCCGTCGTCCGCGGACTCCACCGGCACCAGGCCGCGCTCGCGCAGCGCGAGCCGCAGCCCCTCGCCGCCGACGACCAGCACGCGTGACCCCTCGGGCACCTCGTCGGCGATCAGCCGGGCCACCGCCTGCGCCGAGGTGATCACGTCCTCGGGCGACGCGGGCACCCCCAGCTCGGTGAGGTGCTCCGCCACGTCGCGCGGGGGCCTGAGCGCGTTGTTGGTGACGTACGCGAGCCCCATGCCCGCGGCGCGCGCCGCCGCCAGCGCGTCCACGGCGTGCTCCACCGCATCGCCGCCCGTGTACACCACCCCGTCCAGATCGAGCAGCGCCGTGTCGTACACCGCGCTCGGCGCGGCGCCGCTGGCGCCCGGCCTGGTCCTGCTCGGCTGACTCATCGCCCGTACTCCTCGCTCCGGCTGCTCACCCGATCATCGCTCATACCGGCAGCGCACATACGATGCACGGATGAACAGCACAGGCCGGGCAGGCGGGGGGCTCCGGCTGGCCGCGTTCCAGGGCGTGCGGTACGTGCCGGAGCGGGTGACCAGCCTGTCCGCCGTGACGTCGCCGCCGTACGACGTGGTGGTACGCCCCGACGGGCTGCACCACCTGGAGTCCGCGGACCCGCACAACATCGTGCGGCTGATCCTCCCGCAGGGCCCGACCGCGGAGAGCCGCCACCGGCAGGCGGAGCTGACCCTGGAGCGCTGGCTCGCCGACGGCGTGCTGGCCGCCGACCCCGAGCCCGCCCTGTACGTGTACGAGCAGCGCGGCGACGGCCTCCTCCAGCGCGGGGTGATCGGCGCGCTGGCGCTCTCCGAGCCCGCCGAAGGCGTCGTGCTCCCGCACGAGGACGTGATGCAGGACGTCGTCGAAGACCGCGCCGACCTGATGCGCACCACCGCGACCAACCTGGAGCCGCTGCTCCTCACCTACCAGGGCGGCGAAGCCGACCCCACGGCGCGCATCGTCGACCGGGTCGCGGAGCGCGCCCCGCTCCTCGCCACGACGACGGAGGACGGCTTCGCGCACCGCCTGTGGGCGGTGACGGACCCGGCGGACCAGGCGGAGATCGCCGACGGGCTCGCCCGCCACCAGGCGCTCATCGCGGACGGGCACCACCGCTGGGCGACCTATCTGCGGCTGCGCGCGGAGCACGGCGGCGCCGGCCCCTGGGCATACGGCCTCGTCCTGCTGGTCGACACGGCGCGCCACCCGCTGCGCGTGCGCGCCATCCACCGCCTGCTGCACGGGCTGCCGGTGGCCGACGCCGTGGCGGCGCTCGATGCCGTCTGCCGGGTACGGCGGCTCTCGGCAGGCCTGCCCGAGGCCCTCGACGCGCTCGCCGCCGCGGCGGCCGAGAGCAACGCGTACCTGCTCGCGGGCGACGGCGGCTTCCACCTCGTGGACCACCCCGATCCGGCGCTGCTTGCCCGCACGATCCGCGCGGACCGCCCGGCGGCCTGGCGCTCCCTGGACGCGACGGTCCTGCACAGCGCCCTGCTCGACACGGTCCTGCGGGTCCCTGACGCGCCGGAGCACATCGCGTACCTCCACGAAGCGGAGGCCGCGGTCGCCAAGGCCGAGCACGACGGCAGCACGGCGGTGCTGCTGCACCCGGTGCGCGAAGAGGTCGTACGCGACCTCGCGCGCCAGGGCGTCACCATGCCGCGCAAGTCGACCTCGTTCGGCCCCAAGCCCGCGACGGGCCTGGTCCTGCGCACCCTCGGCACCGCCTGAGCCGGGCGGCGCTCCGGCCCCGCGCGTCGTCGCGTGTCCCCGCGTACCGCCGCCCGTCCTCGCGCCGGACATGCCGAGGGGCCCGCGCCCTGAAACAGGCGCGGGCCCCCCGGACACGGCGGTGGTCAGTCGTCGTCGGCGCCGGCCTCCCGCGGGACGGCCCGCGGCGCCTCGTCGTCCGTCCGCTTCTCGTCCGGCCCGGGTTCGGCCCGGGACGTCGCGGGCTCTGTCCTGGCCGTGTCGGATTCGGTCGTGGCGGCGGCGCGGGGTTCGTCCTCCGCGGCCGTGTCGGCGGATCCGGTGTCCCCGGCGACGGCGTCCCCGGCGGGCTCGGCGTCGTCCGTGGCGTCATCGTCCGTGGCGTCGGCGCCGTCGTCCGTGACGTCGGCGTCCTCGGCCAGACCGGTGCCCGCGGCCGTGTCGGTGCCGGCGGCCTCTCCCGGTGCCTCGGCGGCGCCGTCCTCGTCGGCCAGGGCGTCCACGAACTCGATACCGTCGAGTTCGGCGAGCCGGTCGGAGGCGTCGGTGGCGCCGTCCTTGTCGGCCTCGATGGCGCGGGCGAACCACTCGCGGGCCTCGCCCTCGCGGTCCGCGGCGAGAAGCGCGTCCGCGTAGGCGTAGCGCAGCCGCGCGGTCCACGGGTGGATGGCGTGCGAGGCGAGCTCAGGGCTCTGGAGCGTCACGATCGCCGCGTCGAGCTGTCCCATGTCGCGGCGCGCACCCGCGGCCACCAGTCGCATCTCGACCTGCCCGGCCTTGTCCAGCTTCTGCACCTCGGACTCGCCCGCCATGGCGAGCGCACGCTCGGGCCTGCCGAGTCCGCGCTCGCAGTCGGCCATCACGGGCCACAGCTCGACATTGCCGGTCATCCGCCGTGCGGCCCGGAACTCGGCCAGGGCCTCGGAGTACTTCTGCGTGGCGTACGCGGCGAACCCCGCTGCCTCCCGCACGGCGGCGACGCGGGACGCGAGCCGCAGCGCGATCCGCGAGTAGGCGTACGCCTGCTCGGGCTCCTCGTCGATCAGCTGCGCCACCATCACCAGGTTCCGGGCGACGTCGTCGGCGAGGGTCTTGGGCAGGCTCATCAGCTCCTGCCTGACGTCCTTGTCGATCTCCTCACCGGTGACCTCCGGCGGGATCGGCAGGCGCTTCACCGGCTCGCGATCGCCCCTGTCGCGGTCCCGGTCCCGGTCGTCGCGGCGGCCGTAGCCGCCGCCACCGCGCCGGTCGTCACGCCGGTCATCCCTGCGGAAACCGCCGCGGTCGTCGCGCCCGCGGTAACCGCCACGGTCCCCGCGGTCCCGGTCGTCACGGCGGGGCGCCGGACGGTCATCGCGACGGAACCCGCCACGGTCACGGTCGTCGCGGCGCCCGTAGCCGCCACCGCCGCCGGGGCGCCCCCCGCGGTCGTCCTCACGGCGCGGCCCGCGCGGCCGGTCGTCGCGGCGGTCGTCCCTACGGTCGTCGTACCGCCCGGCCGGCCGGTCGTCCCTGCGGTACGTGGGACGGTCGTCGCGCCGGTCGTCGCGCCGGAACCCGCCACGCTCCCCGCCACGGTCGTCACGGCGGGGCGCCGGACGGTCATCACGGCGGAAGGAGGGACGGTCGCCACCGCGGTCGTCACGCCGGTCGTCGCGACGGAAGCCCCCACGGTCATCGCGGCGGTCGCTGCCACGGTCGTCGCGGCGGAAGGAGGAGGGGCGGTCGCTGCCACGGTCGTCACGGCGGAAGGAGGAGGGGCGGTCGCTGCCACGGTCGTCACGGCGAGGCGCCGGACGGTCGTCGCGGCGGAACCCGCCACGGTCATCACGGCGGTCGTCACGACGGAACCCGCCACGCTCCCCACCCCGGTCGTCACGGCGCGGTGCCGGACGGTCGTCACGGCGGAAGGCAGGACGGTCCCCGCCCCGGTCGTCACGGCGAGGCGCGGGCCGGTCGTCGCGGCGGAACCCGCCACGGTCATCACGGCGGTCGTCACGACGGAACCCGCCACGCTCCCCACCCCGGTCGTCACGGCGGGGCGCCGGACGGTCATCACGGCGGAAGGAGGGGCGGTCCCCGCCCCGGTCGTCACGGTGGTCGTCGCGGCGGAAGCCTCCACGGTCGCCACCACGGTCATCGCGGCGCTCGCCGCCACGGTCGTCACGCCGGAAGGAGGGACGGTCGTCGCGGTCCCTGCGCCCGTATCCGCCGGAACCGCCGGGCCGACCGCCCCGGTCGTCGTCGCGGCGGAAGCCGCCGCGATCCCCACCACGATCACGGTCGTCGCGGCCACCGCGGAATCCACCGCGGTCGCCCCGGTCGTCACGGCGCGGACCCGACCGGTCGTCCCGGCGGTCGTCACGCCGGAAGGACGGCCGGTCGTCCGAACGTCCGCGGAAGCCGCTCCGGTTGTCACCACTGTCCCTGCGACGCGGCTCGCGCTCAGGACGGTCGTCGGAGGAATTGGGGGACATCGGTAAAGCTCCTGTCTCAGGGCACCGCGATCTGTCGGAAGTGCCGTAGTAGTCGTCGTCGCGCAGCCGGCGAACCGCTGCACGGGTGTGTGCATTGCCGCGAAGAACGCAACAAAAAAGGACCCGTGGTCCAGCTTGAATGCTGGACCACGGGTCCCAGAAAAATTGTTCGGCGGCGACCTACTCTCCCACAAGGTCCCCCTTGCAGTACCATCGGCGCAATAAGGCTTAGCTTCCGGGTTCGGAATGTAACCGGGCG